>NZ_CVTT01000088.1:74573-75184 GCF_900006605.1 Pseudomonas sp. 58 R 3
GTCACCGCCACAAACCCCGCCCGCTGGTTCGGCTGCATTGATCGTTCCCACGCTCTGCGTGGGAATGCAGCCCCGGACGCTCCGCGTCCCAAAGCGTGACGCAGAGCGTCACAAGAGGCATTCCCACGCAGAGCGTGGGAACGATCCTTAGTGGCTGAAAAGTCCCGCCATCGCCTTGAGCCGCTTTTTGTAGACCCGCCGCGCCTCCAAGGCTTCCTCCAATGTCACCGCCACAAACCCCGCCCGCTGGTTCGGCTGCATTGATCGTTCCCACGCTCTGCGTGGGAATGCAGCACCGGACGCTCCGCGTCCCAAAGCGTGACGCAGAGCGTCACAAGAGGCATTCCCACGCAGAGCGTGGGAACGATCCTTAGTGGCTGAAAAGTCCTGCCATGGCCTTGAGCCGCTTTTTGTAGACCCGCCGCGCCTCCAAGGCTTCCTCCAACGTCACCGCCACAAACCCCGCCCGCTGGTTCGGCTGCATTGATCGTTCCCACGCTCTGCGTGGGAATGCAGCCCCGGACGCTCCGCGTCCCAAAGCGTGACGCAGAGCGTCACAAGAGGCATTCCCACGCAGAGCGTGGGAACGATCCTTAGTGGCTGAAAAGTCC
>NZ_CVTT01000088.1:75234-102681 GCF_900006605.1 Pseudomonas sp. 58 R 3
CAGAGCGTGGGAACGATCCTTAGTGGCTGAAAAGTCCCGCCATGGCCTTGAGCCGCTTTTTGTAGACCCGCCGCGCCTCCAAGGCTTCCTCCAATGTCACCGCCACAAACCCCGCCCGCTGGTTCGGCTGCATTGATCGTTCCCACGCTCTGCGTGGGAATGCAGCCCCGGACGCTCCGCGTCCCAAAGCGTGACGCAGAGCGTCACAAGAGGCATTCCCACGCAGAGCGTGGGAACGATCCTTAGTGGCTGAAAAGTCCCGCCATGGCCTTGAGCCGCTTTTTGTAGACCCTCCGCGCCTCCAAGGCTTCCTCCAATGTCACCGCCACAAACCCCGCCCGCTGGTTCGGCTGCATCTGCCCGATCAAGTCCAGGTCGGCACTGATCACCGTGCCGATCATCGCGTAGCCGCCACCCGACACCGCATCGCGGTGCAGCACAATCGGCTCCAACCCCGCCGGCACCTGGATCGAACCGATCGGGTAGCAACTGTCAACGATATTAGAAGGGTCCGACCCCGCGCCAAACGGTTGTTCGCGCGGCTGAAAACTCAACGCACTGCCGCCCTTGAAACGGTAGCCGATGCGATCCGCCTCGGAGCCCACGGTCCACGGCTCAGCGAAAAAGCTGCTTTTTGCCGCATCCGTCAGGCGTTCGTAATACAGCCCCGGCACCACGCGCAAGGTCACATCGCCACCGACCGAACGGCGTAAGGCCATGGGCAAACTATTGCCCGCGCGGCCTGTTCCACTGGCCTCGCCGATCGGCAGCTCATCGCCTTCCTGCAAGCGTCGCCCTTCAAACCCACCGAGCGCGCCGAGGGTGTACGTCGAGCGGCTGCCAAGCACCAACGGCACATCAATGCCACCGGCCACCGCCAGGTACGTGCGCGCGCCGGCCTTGGGAAACTCAAAGCGCAGCACCTGCCCGGCGCGCACTTGGAAAGCGGTGTCCTGATGCACCACTTCACCGTCCAGACGCGCCGACATCAGCGCGCCACTGAGCGCCACCAATGCGTCCTGGCGAAACTCCAGTTCAGGGCCGATCAGCGTGCATTCCAGACCCGCCGCACCGGCTGGGTTGCCGACCAAATGGTTGGCCGCACTCAACGCGTACTGATCCAACGCGCCCGATGGCGGAATGCCCAAGTGGTAATACCCTTCACGGCCCAGGTCCTGCACAGAGGTGGCGAGGCCGGGTTTGAGCACCTTGATCATGCCAGCGCCTCCTGCAGGGTTTTCGGGTAGCCGATGGGGTCGGCGAGAAACGCGTCGAGGGAAAATTCCACCGGGCGGATACGCAGGTCGAAACGCCCTGCCTGCACCTCGGCCACGGCCAGGTCGTAGGCGTCGCGGTCCATCGGTTTGAACTGCACGATGTCACCGGGGCGGAAGAACACCATGTGTTCCTTGAGATACGCCAACTGCTGCGCCGGGTCGTAGATCGGCGCCGGGGTTACGCCAAACATCTGGTAGCCACCCGCGCCGCGTACCGAGTAAATGCAACCGAAACAGCCGCCATGGCCGAGGGTCAGTTTGGGCGTGTCGGTGCGCGGGCGCAGGTACTTGGGCACCTGCAATTGCCGCTCG
Source organism: Pseudomonas sp. 58 R 3 (assembly GCF_900006605.1). Classification (NCBI taxonomy): domain Bacteria; kingdom Pseudomonadati; phylum Pseudomonadota; class Gammaproteobacteria; order Pseudomonadales; family Pseudomonadaceae; genus Pseudomonas; species Pseudomonas sp. 58 R 3. Next base: position 76,824 of record NZ_CVTT01000088.1, read on the forward strand.
CGCTCGACCATCTGGAACATGAACGGCAGGCCCGCCACAAAGCCGACCATCGACACAAACCACGGCGCGCCGCTGTGGGCGGCGATAAACGCGTCCACATCGGCCAGGCCGTTGATGCGTGCGGCGTATTCCAGGTCGGTGCCGCTGGGGTCTTGATGGCGGTCGCGAAAGCGCATCAGGGTTTCGTGGGTCCAGGGGTCGTTGTAGAGCACCGGGATTTCGATGATGCGCGTGTGCAATGTGCGTTCGGCCACGGCCTGGGCTTCGGCGCTTTGCACGGCGTCGAGCAGTACATGGGGCGCGATGCGGTCGGGGTCGAAGCGAATCTGGAACGACGCATTGGCCAGGCACACATCCAGCACGCCCTCCAGCGCCAGGCGCTCTACGGCGCGGGTCACGGCCATGCCTTTGAAAAAGGCTTGCAGGGACATGCTGTCGCTGACCTCGGCAAACAGGTGTTCATCACCGCCGAAGCTGTAGCGGATGGGGGTGGTTTCAGCCATGTCTGTTCCTCTTGGAATCATTGTAGAAAGGCAGGCAAAAAGTGCTGTTGCAATATTTTTATTGGGGTGCTTATTGAGGTGTTCTGACTTCGATTCCGGCCTGGTCCAGGGCTTCGCGAGTGGCTTCCACCAACTCCAGCGCGCCAGGCGTGTCACTGTGCAGGCAAATGGAATCGAATTCGATCAACAGGTCTTCGCCTTCTACGGTTCGCACCCGGCCGGTCTGACACGCACGTAGAACGCGCGCCGCAACGGTTGCGGGGTCAAGTGCACGCACATTGCGGGTAAACACAATGGACCCGCTCAAATCGTACTCACGGTCGGCGTAAAACTCGCGCACCACCGGTTGCCCGAGTTCCTTGGCCACGCGCCAGATCACCGAGTTGGGCATGCAATAGAGCAACAGCGTCGGCTCGATGATTTGCAGGTTCTGCACCAGCAGCCGCGCCGCTTCTTCATCGCGGGCCAGATGCATGTAGAGCGCGCCGTGGGGCTTGATGTGTTGCAAGCTCACACCTTGGGCACGGGCGATTTCGCGCAGGGCACCGAGTTGGTAAAGGATGTCGTCCACCAGTTCCTGGGCCGGTGCATTGATGTGCCGACGGCCGAAACCCACCAGGTCACGAAAGCCCGGATGCGCGCCGATGCCTACGCCCAGTTGCTTGGCGCGTTCGACGGTGCGGCGCATGGTGCCGGGGTCGCCGGCGTGGAAGCCGGTAGCGATATTGGCTGAGCTGATATAGGCCATCAGGTCAAAGTCGACGCCATCGCCGATGGTCCAGGGGCCGAAGCCTTCGCCCATGTCCGAATTGAAATCCACTGCCTGCATCGAGGTTGCTCCGCCAAAAGGTGATGGCTGAAAGTAGGCTGGGGCTTGACCCCTTGGGAAGATCTATTATCAGATGGCCCATCTTCTGAAAAACAGATACCCAAAGAGCGTTCCCGCGCTCCGCGTGGGAATGCAGCCCAGGACGCTCCGCGTCCCAAAGCGTGACGCAGAGCGTCACAACAGGCGTTACCACGCAGAGCGTGGGAACGATCGGAGAAATCCATGTCCCTGACCTTGCGCCAAGTGCGCTACTTCGTCGCCACCGCCGAAATCGGCCAGATTTCCCAGGCGGCGATCCACCTGAACATCTCCCAGTCGGCGGTGACCACCGCGATCAAGGAGCTGGAAGCGATGCTTGGCGTGCAACTGTTCGTGCGCTCGGCCCAGGGCATGAACCTCACCGACGCCGGGCGGCACTTTCTCAACCGCGCCTATGTGATCGTGCGCAGCGTGGATGACGCCCTCAACAGCCCGCTGCCCGACTACCGCGCCAGCGGCGTATTGCGCGTAGCGGCCAGCTACACGGTGTTGGGTTACTTCCTGCCGCATCACTTGCAACGCATGCAACACTGGCACCCGGACGTGACCATCGACGTTTTCGAGCAGGAGCGCCAGGCCATCGAACACGGCCTGCTCGACGGCCAGTTCGACATGGCCGTGGTGCTCACCGCCAACCTGACTCACGCGGATATCGTCTCGGAAATCCTGTTCAACTCCGAACGCCGACTGTGGCTGCCCAGCCATCACCCGTTGTGCGAACGCGGTGCCGTGAGCCTGGCGGATGTGGCGCAAGAGCCTTACATCCTGCTGACCGTCGACGAAGCCGAGCACAGTGCCATGCGCTACTGGGAACAGGCCGGGCAAACGCCGAACGTGCGGTTGCGCACCAGTTCGGTGGAGGCGGTGCGCAGCATGGTCGCCAATGGCAGCGGCGTGGCGATTTTGTCGGACTTGGTGCACCGGCCATGGTCGCTGGAAGGCAAGCGTATCGAAACACTGACCGTTACCGACCCGGTCACGCCCATGAGCGTCGGCCTGGCCTGGCACCGCGAGCGCGCATTCACTCCGGCGATGCAGGCGTTTCGTGACTACTTTCACGACGCCTTCCTGGCGCCGCAGCAGCTGTCGGCGCGGCGTTAAATATGGGCCTGTAAGGTCGCCGCCAGCCACTCCATGAACACCCGCACCCGCAACGGCAAATGCCGCTGGCCGGCGTAGAGCATGGAGACATCCAGGGGCGGCGCGAGGTAGTCCGCCAACACCGAAACCAATTCGCCACTGGCCAATAAATCGCGAACGCCGAGCAGCGGCACTTGGATAATCCCCAAACCGCCGAGACACGCCGCCTGGTAGGCATCGGTGCTGCTGACGGTCACGCGCCCGGCCATGGCCACGCGCTGCACCTTGTTGCCTTGCAGGAATTCAAACCCGGCCGAGCGCGCACCGAGCGGCCGCACGTAGTGCACCAGTTGATGCTGCGCCAGGTCGGCAAGGGTCTCGGGCACGCCATAACGTTGCAGGTACGCGGGGCTTACGCAGTTGACCATCGGCATGCTGCAGACCTTGCGTGCAACCACGCTTTGGTCGGGCTGCGCGCCCACGCGCACCACGCAATCAAAGCCTTCAGCAATCACGTCGACCTGGCGATCCGAACTGCTGATTTCCATCTCCACCAGCGGGTGGCGCGCCATAAACGAAGGGAGCTGCGGCATCACCACGCCGCGCGCCATGGCATTGGGCATGTCCACCCGAATGCGCCCGGCCAATTGCGCTTCGTCCTGGCGAAACAGGCCTTCGAGCTCTTCCATGTGCGCGAGCAAATCCTTGCTGCGCTCATACAGCACACGGCCGTCCTGGGTGGCTTGCACGGTGCGCGTGGTGCGCTGCAACAGGCGCGCGCCCAGCAACGTTTCCAGCGCCTGCACATGCTCGGACACGGTGGAGCGCGGCAGGCCCAGGCTCTCGCCGGCCTGGGTGAAACTCGACAGCTCGGTGACGCGCACGAAAGTGCGCAGCAGCTCCAGTTTGTTCATGGGATTGTTCGCCTTATCCGACCAGTGATTCCGATATCAGCCTGTTTATCACGTTATGGGCGGACAAATACACTCAGTCCCACTGATCACCCGTGAGGACTACCCCATGACTCGTAAAATCGCACTCATCACCGGCGCCAGCCGTGGCCTTGGCAAAAGCGCCGCCTTGCACCTCGCCGCCCAGGGCGTGGATATCATCGGCACCTACCACAGCGCCGCCACCGAAGCCCAAGCGGTAGTAGCACAGGTTGAAGCCCTGGGCGGCCGCGCCGCCATGCTGCAACTGGATGTCAGCCAGAGCGGCAGCTTCGAGGCTTTCGTCGGGCAAATCGCTGCGGTGCTCAAGGACGTTTTCGCCCAGCAACATTTCAACTTTCTAATCAACAACGCGGGCATCGGCGCTCACGCAAGCTTTGCCGAAACCACCGAAGAGCAGTTCGACAAGCTGGTGGCCATTCACTTCAAGGCGCCGTTTTTCCTCACCCAGAAACTGCTGCCGCTGATCAGCGATGGCGGGCGCATCATCAACATCTCCAGCGGCCTGGCGCGGTTCAGCCTGCCGGGGTACGCCGCCTATGCGTCGATGAAAGGCGCCGTGGAAGTGCTGTCGCGTTATCAGGCCAAAGAACTCGGCCCGCGCGGCATCACCGTCAACACCCTGGCACCCGGCGCAATTGCCACCGATTTCAGCGGCGGCGCAGTGCGCGATAACCCGCAGCTGAATGCCATGGTGGCCGACAACACCGCCCTGGGCCGTGCCGGCTTGCCGGACGATATCGGCGGTGCGATTTCGATTCTGCTGGCCGATGGCAGCAACTGGATCACCGGGCAGCGCATCGAAGCGTCGGGCGGCATGTTTCTGTAAGCATTCTGCGCTAGCATCAATGCCTTCAGATCACTGACGGGCAATCACCGATGAGTTTTGATCCAGGCTTGGCCGGCGGCATGGGTGTATTGGCCGCCGTGGTCGACAGCGGCAGCTTTGCCCGCGCCGCCAACAGCCTGGAGATGACGCCTTCGGGGGTCAGCCGGGCGATTTCCCGCCTGGAAAAACGCCTCGGTATTCGCCTGTTCGACCGCACCACCCGCTCGGTGCAATTGACCGACGAGGGGCGACGTTTCTACCAGCAAATCGCCCCGCTGTTGGCCGGGCTGCAAGAGGCTGCCGATTCGGCGGCCGACAGCGCCCTCACCGTGCGCGGGCGTTTGCGGGTGAACATCGACCCGTATTTTTCGCGACTGGTCCTTGGCCCGGTACTCGGCGACTTCATGCGCCAATACCCGCAACTGCAACTCGACCTGCACACCCGCGACCAACTCGGCGACCTGGTGGCCGACGGCTTTGACCTGGCCATTCGCTTCGGCATCCCGCAGGCGTCCTCGTTGATCGCCCGCAAGCTGATGGAAGTGCGCGTGCTCACCGTGGCCTCCCCCGCTTACCTTGAGCAATACGGCCGACCCACGATCCCGCAAGACCTGGAAACCGGGCACATGTGCCTGGATTTTCGCGACTCGCAAACCGGTCGCCCGTTTGCCTGGGAATTCCATCGCCCCGGCGAGCAAGTGATGGTGCGCACCAGCGGCCGTTTGGTGGTCAACGACGCCAGCACCTTGTACAGCGTGTGTGAACACGGGCATGCCGTGGCGCAGATGCTCGACCTCGGCCTGGACTCGGCGATCAAGGCCGGCAGCCTGGTGGAGTTGTTTCCCGACTGGCCGGACGAGCGTTTCCCGTTGTACGCCTATTACCCGTCGCGGCATTTGCCCGCCGCCAAGGTGCGGGCATTTCTGGCGTTTGTGGCCTCGCTCAAGCTTGGCTAGGTACACGGGACTGTACGAATTTTTCCCGCAGCACGTCATAACCCCAGTGGTACACGTAGGTGTACGGCAGGAAGAACAACAGCACGCCGATGTCGAGGACGAAGGCTTGCAACAGGCTGATCTTCATCACTGCGGCAATCAACGGCACCGCCAGGATGATCAGGCCGCCTTCGAACAACAGCGCATGCACCACGCGGGTCCTGCCGCCGTCGGGCCAGTGCAGGCGGGCTTTGAGGCGGTCGAACAGGCTGTTGAAAATCACGTTCCAGCTCAGCGCCAACAGGCTGATGCCCAGGGTCACCGCGCCCATTTCCAGGGCCGGCCGGCCGGTGATCCACACCAGCAAGGGTGTACAGATCAATAAGGCCAGCCCTTCAAAACCAATGGCCTGGCACACACGTTCAGTAATCGACTTGGTAGGGTTCATGACCCGGCTCCTTGAGTGACGATGGTTGCCATGATTACCCTTTGACTCGATACTTCATAACTAATAACCATCGATAAAGGCGATAGTCATGGCCTCCAATGAAGTGCTGCAGGCGTTTGTGCAGGCGGCTACCCAGGGCTCTTTTTCAGCGGCAGCGCGCAAGCTGGGTAAAAGCCAGTCCACCGTCAGCGCGGCCGTGGCGAGCCTGGAGATTGACCTGGATGTGCTGCTGTTTGATCGCAGCAGCCGCAAGCCGACGCTTACGCCCGCCGGGCATGTGTTGTTGCTGCGCGCCGAGCAGGTACTGGAGGCCAGCAGCCGCCTGGAGTTGGCGGCCAGTCAGTTGTCACAGGGCCTTGAACCCAAGCTGACCATCGCCATGTCCGATACTTACCAGTCCGACCGCTTTGAGGTCGCCCTCAAGGCCTTTGAACAGCGCCACCCGGACCTTGAGCTGGAATGCCTGATCGCCGAATGCGAAGACCTGATCGCCCTGGTGCAAAGCGGCCGGGCGCAGATTGCGTTTATCGAAAAACAAGACACTTACCCGCCCGACCTGACCGGCGCGCCGGTCGAAGAACGTACCGAAATTGCCCTGTTCGCGGCGCCCACGCATCCGTTGGCCAAGCTGAAGAACATCCCGGCGCAGACCTTGCAGCAACACCGCGAATTGCGCCTGGCCAGCATCATCAACCCGACCGAAACCCGCCCGAGCGGGCGGGTGTGGTCGGCGCCCAGTTACTTGATGCTGATGGAGATGGCGCAGCTGGGGTTTGGCTGGGCCCCGATTCCGCGCTGGTTGGTGGAGCGTTTTGGCGGCGACCACCTGGTCGAACTCAAAGCCCGCAGTTGGCCGCGCTCGGTGGCGGTGGATGCGCTGTGGTCAAGGCACCACCCACCGGGGCCGGCGGGGAGTTGGTTGCTGGGCAAGATGCTGGAGTGATGACCTCCAAACAATGAAGATCAAAACTGTGGGAGCGGGCTTGCCCGCTCCCACAGTTTGCCCTGCGCCTATCCGGGAGATTTGAGTTCGGCCAGGCGCCGCTCTATAAAGCGTTTCTCCGGAATTTGCTGGGTGAGCGTGAGGGCTTTTTCGTAGGCTTCCCGCGCATCTTCAACCCGCCCCAACTGCCGGCAAAACTCCCCGCGTGCCGAATGCGCCAGGTGGTAATCCAATAATTCCCCGCGCTGCAAAATGCCCTCCACCAATTGCAACCCCGCCAACGGCCCCTGCCCCATCGCCACCGCCACCGCCCGGTTCAGCTCGATCACCGGCGACGGCACTTCGCGCAGCAACACATCGTAAAGCCCGACAATTTGCAGCCAGTCCGTGTCCTCAGCCTGGGGCGCTTCGGCATGCACCGCCGCAATCGCTGCTTGCAGGCAGTACGGGCCAAACCGCCGTGTATTCAACGCCTGCTCCACCAATGCGCAGCCTTCAGCAATCAAGGACGCGTCCCACACTGCGCGGTTCTGTTCATGCAACAGCACCAACTCACCGTCGGCCGAGGTGCGCGTTGCTCGGCGCGATTCATGCAGCAGCATCAGCGCCAGCAAACCCATCACTTCCGGCTCTGGCAGCAACTCCAGCAGCAAACGCCCCAAACGAATGGCTTCGCGGGTCAGGTCTTCGCGGGTGAGGTCGGCGCCCATGGATGCCGAATAGCCCTCGTTGAACACCAGGTAAACCACGCGCAATACGCTGTCCAGACGCTCGGGCAACGCGTCCAGGGTTGGCACCTGGTAGGGGATTTTCGCTTCGCGGATCTTGCCCTTGGCGCGCACGATGCGCTGGGCGATGGTGGTGGGCGTGGCCAGAAAGGCGCGGGCGATTTCTTCGGTGGTGAGGTCGCAGATCTCGCGCAAGGTCAGCGCCGCCTGGGCGTCGGGCGCCAACGCCGGGTGGCAGCAGGTGAAGATCAGGCGCAGGCGGTCGTCTTCCACGTCTTCCTCACTCCATTCAGCCGCTTCCAGCGTGTCGGCCTGCTCCTGTAATAACGGGGTGAAACGTGCCTGACGGCGCAGGCGGTCGATGGCTTTGAAGCGGCCGGTGGAGACCAGCCAGGCCCGTGGATTGTCCGGCACACCGTCTTGCGGCCAGCGCTGCACGGCAATTAAAAACGCCTCGTGCAGCGCCTCTTCAGCCAAGTCGAAATCACCCAGCAAGCGAATCAGCGTCGCCAGTACGCGGCGTGATTCGCTGCGGTAAATCGCCTCGACCTGCGGGGTCAATCGGGCATGCCCTGGGTCACCAGCGTCACCAGGCGGTCGAGGCTCTGGCCCCAGCCGTCATGAAAACCCATGGCTTCGTGGGCCTGTTTATCGGCTTCGCTCCAATGCCTGGCGCGGGCGGTGTAGCGGGTCTTGCCGTCGACGGCTTCGAAGGTTACTTCGGCGGTCATGAACGGCTTGCCGGACGGAATCCAGCCCGGCGCATAGGCATCGGTAAACACCAGCCGGCTCGGCGCCTCGATTTCCAGGAACACGCCAGAAGTCGGGTACTCGGCGCCATCCGGCGCGCGCATCAAGGTGCGAAACAGGCCACCGACCCACAGGTTCATTTCGCACTCCGGCGTGGTCATGCCGTGTGGGCCCCACCATTGCTGCAACAACTCGGGCGTGGTCCAGGCGCGAAATACCTTGCTTGGCGGTGCGTCGATCAAACGGCTGATGGACAGTTCAAATTCAGCGGGTTGGGTATTCATGGGTAAACCTCCTTCTTGTGATTGTTGTGTTCAGAGATTCAATGCACGCACGGGGCGTACTTCCACACTGCCGACCCGCGCCGCCGGTATGCCGCCAGCCACCTGGAGCGCGTCGTTCAAGTCCTTGGCCTCGATCAGGTAAAACCCGGCGAGTTGCTCCTTGGTTTCGGCAAACGGCCCGTCGGTGATCGACAGCTTGCCATTGCGCATGCGCACGGTGGTGGCGCTGCTCACCGACTCCAGCGGCTCGGCGGCGAGCATGCGGCCGCTGGCCTGGATGGCCTCGGCGTAGGCAAAGCACTCCGGGTCCGCCGGGCTGTCGGGCGAGGTGTGCAACACCGCTTCGTTGCTGTAGATCAGGCAGAGGTATTTCATGGCGCTCTCCGTTTTCGGACTACTGACTATAGTTCGTGGCAGTCAAGGTTTCAGGTCGAACAATGCCGTGCCGCTTTCCATGTCGAACGGCGCCGACCAGTGCTCATGCACCACCTTCCACTGCCCGTTGATGCGCCGGTAACCGGCGGTCACGCGCATCCAGCACGCCTTCACCACGCCGTCCGGCCCGGCGCCGCCGCAGTGCGCCAGCCAGTGGGCAAACGCGCTGTCGGGTGCCTCGACGATATGCAGCTCATGAAACTCGAAAATGCCCGGGCCGGGGCAATGCTTCATGCATTCATCCCAATGGGCGCGGTAGGCGGCCTTACCTTTGAATTGCAGTGCGGTGACGGCATCGAACGAGACGATATCGTCGGCGTAATAGCTGACAATTTTGTCGATATCACGATCAAGTACGGCTTTTTTCCATTGCTCGATCAGGGTGTTGATTGCAGTGCTCATGGCGATACTCCTGGGGGTTGGAAATCACAAAGGACACCCGTAGTCGAACGGCCTCAGCGCAAATCGACAGGCCGCTGAAAAATAATTTCGCCTACGGCAAACCCGCTAGAATCCCCACCTCTTTGTAGGATTTTGGATGCGCCCCCGATGGAAACCCGCCTCGTCGCCTACGAGACGCTGAGCCTTGTGCAAAAACAGCAGCTCGACACCCTGCAAGTGCACCCCGAGCAACTGGCGTATTCCGGCGATATCTACTGCGCGCTCAACAGCCTGCTGGTCAACCCCAAGCCCGGCGCGATCAAAGGCTTTGCGCTGCTGGCCGACGAAACGCCCGTGGCCTTCCTGCTGCTCAAACGCCCGCCCTGCCTGCCCCATTGGGCCGATGAACACAGCGCAACGCTGCACGCGTTGCAGGTGGACCGGCATCAGCAAGGGCGCGGGTTTGGCAGAGCCTGCCTGCAAGCATTGCCGGCCGTGGCCCTGCAGGCGTGGCCGCAGATCAAGGCGCTGGAGTTGTCGGTGGACACGGACAATGTGGCGGCGATGGGGTTGTATCTGGCGGCTGGCTGGGTGGACAGCGGGGAGGCGTATAAGGGGCGGGTCGGGTATGAGCGTAGGTTGAGTTGGGTGTTTGGTCGGGATAGCATTGACAGCTTAAAAATGTAACGTATATATGACTTAAACAATCAAAAGTAATGAATACGTGACATGGACACTTCGATTATCACCCAACGCTTAGGCCAACAAGTTCGCTCCATGCGCCTCAACCGTGGCTATACACAAGCGGACTTGGCGAAACTTGCGGGCGTTACCCGGCAAAAACTGATCGAAATCGAGAAGGGCAGCCTCTCTGTTTCCATGAATGCCTATGCTCGCGTGATCGCCGCCCTGGGCAGTGAGGTCAAATTAGTGCCAGTGACCCTGCCGACACTTGAAGAGTTAGAGGACTTGTTCAATGAATAGCCCCGCTCTTAGCGTTCATACGCCTCAAGGCGACAGCGGCAGCGTAATGGTGGGCGCTGATGATTACCTGTTTCGCTACGACGCTAAGGCACAGGCCCAAAGCGCTATCAGCCTTACCATGCCCGTGCGCGCAGAAGAATATCGCCGCCGCGAATTGCATCCAATCTTTCAAATGAATTTGCCCGAAGGCTACGTACTGGAACAATTGCGTAACCGTCTGGCTAAAACGGTAAAAGTGGACCCGATGCTGTTACTGGCCTTATCAGGTAGCAGTGCACCGATTGGCCGGGTTTTCGTGATTTCCGATCAGATAAACGAACTAATTCAACGCAACGGTCCGCCCGCAAACGGAGAGAGCCTGGCAGAAATTCTCGCGTGGGACGGAGCGCAAGACCTGTTCGCCGACTTGGTGGACCGTTACATTCTGCGAGCGGGCATTTCTGGCGTGCAGCCCAAAGTGCTGGTGCCAGAAAAACCTCAAACTCCCGAGCACAAATTCACCTCTAAAACCAACGACCTGATTATCAAGAGCGGGCGTGATGAGTTTCCGGGCTTGGCCATCAATGAATACCTGTGCATGTCTATTGCGCGGGATGCAGGCCTGCCCGTGCCGCCGTTTTATCTGTCGCAAAACCATAAGCTTTTCATCATGCGGCGCTTTGATCGCGACGCGCAGCTCAACTCGCTGGGTTTCGAAGATATGACCACACTGATGGGCCTGTCTGCCGAACAGAAATACACCAAGAGCTATGCCGCCATCGCCAAGGCTGTACGCGCGTTTTGCTCACCGGAAAACCAACGCAGCTCGTTGGACCAATTGTTCGATAGCGTGGCTTTGAGTTGCATCGTGGGAAATGGCGATGCTCACCTGAAAAACTTCGGTGTGCTCTACAGTGACCCGATTAAATTTGACGCGCGCCTGGCCCCGGCTTACGACATCGTGAATACCACCGCCTATATCCCTGAAGACACACTTGCGCTGGACCTGTCCGGCAACAAATCAATATTTGCCTCACGTTTGGGCATCCTTGAGTTTGCAAAAACCTGCGAGATCGAAAAACCTGAGGCGCGTATTCAGGCACTGCTGCAAACCCTTGAGGTCGTGCTCAAGCGCGAAGACGAATACTGTCGGTTAGCGCCTGACGTTGCAAAAGCCATTCGACAATCCGCTCAGAGCTACCAGCAGAGCTTCGGTGGCTGAATGCTTCTGTACTCATCCAAGGACAAGGTGGTGACTATGCTGACAACCCTCGAACAACTCGAAACCCTCTACGGCCTGCCCCACGAAGTCCGAAGCACCTTGTATTGATACCTCAGTCGGCACCGATTTACCGGTGCCGACAGCACCGCCGTCAGCCCTTTTCGCCAACCGGCAGCCAGATCTCCACCGTCCCCGTGCCCTTGTGCGCGTCGAAATCGGCGCTGTAGCGCTCGAAATCCGCGCCCATCACCTTGTAGCCCGAGTGCGGTAACCACTCGAACATGATGCGTTCGTAGGTTTGCTCAAGTGCCTGCACCGGCCCGTAATGTGGGAACACGGCATAGTTGAGCGGCGCAATTTCGATGAACTCGAAGTTGCTCGGCACGTCGCTTTTAGTCGGGACTTCAACCCCGGCCATGTAGTCGAATTCGCCATGGTGGGGGTTATGGCACACACCATAGGTCACGCCCCCGACGCGCTTTTTGATGTCTTTGACGCAAGTGTTGAACAAATCCCACAGCTTTGGGATATCACCCACTGTGGCCTTCGAATAACGCCCTTGTACCCCGGCGATTACCAAGGCTTTACCGGCTTCCATGCGTGGCTCTAACGGTTGTTTTGTCTGCTGATCCATACGAACAGTCTCCTTCTTATGAGGGAACAAACCCGCGTCGAGTATAGGGGCATATCCACGCCTTACTCCAAGTAGAAATTTTTCCTACGCATCTGGACAACTGGCCATCATCGACCGTATTGTCTGCCCCGCAGGCCACCGCAGTGGCCGACGTCGCTCGGACGGTTCCGGGCGCTTACGTACCTCGAGGCAACAATGGCAGACCAGGGTTCGCCGCGCCGCTTTGCGCGCATAGATCGACTCCCCCCTTACGTTTTTAATATCACTGCCGAGCTGAAGATGGCTGCGCGTCGGCGCGGCGAAGACATCATCGACTTGAGCATGGGTAACCCTGACGGCGCCACGCCTCCACACATCGTGGAAAAAATGGTCACCGTCGCCCAGCGTGAAGACACCCACGGTTACTCCACATCCAAAGGCATTCCGCGTCTGCGCCGGGCCATTTCGCGCTGGTACAAAGACCGCTATGCAGTGGATATCGACCCGGAAACCGAAGCCATCGTGACCATCGGTTCCAAGGAAGGCCTGGCGCATTTGATGCTGGCCACCCTGGACCAGGGCGACACCGTGCTGGTGCCCAACCCCAGCTACCCGATTCACATCTACGGTGCCGTGATTGCCGGCGCCCAGGTGCGTTCGGTGCCGCTGGTGCCGGGCGTGGATTTCTTCGCCGAGCTGGAACGGGCGATTCGTGGCTCGATCCCCAAGCCGAAGATGATGATCCTCGGCTTCCCGTCCAACCCCACCGCGCAGTGCGTGGAATTGGACTTCTTCGAACGCGTGATCGCCCTGGCCAAACAGTACGACGTACTGGTGGTACACGACCTGGCCTACGCCGACATCGTCTACGACGGCTGGAAAGCCCCCTCGATCATGCAAGTGCCAGGCGCCAAGGACATTGCGGTGGAGTTTTTCACCCTGTCCAAGAGTTACAACATGGCCGGCTGGCGCATCGGCTTTATGGTCGGCAACCCGGAACTGGTCAACGCCCTGGCGCGGATCAAGAGCTACCACGACTACGGCACCTTCACCCCGCTGCAAGTGGCGGCGATTGCCGCGCTGGAAGGCGATCAGCAGTGTGTGAAGGACATTGCCGAGCAGTATCGCCAGCGCCGTAACGTGCTGGTCAAAGGCCTGCATGAGCTGGGTTGGATGGTCGAGAATCCGAAGGCATCAATGTACGTCTGGGCCAAGATCCCTGAGCAGTATGCGGCCATGGGCTCGCTGGAATTTGCCAAGAAGCTGCTGCTGGAGGCGAAGGTGTGCGTGTCGCCGGGAATCGGCTTTGGTGAGTATGGGGATGATCATGTGCGCTTTGCGCTGATCGAAAACCAGGACCGGATTCGCCAGGCGGTGCGCGGGATTCGCGGGATGTTCCGAGCGGATGGGTTAGTCACTAAAGCCTGAGGCGCAATGATCGTTCCCACGCTCCGCGTGGGAATGCAGCACGGGACGCTCTGCGTCCCCAAGCGTGACGCAGAGCGTCACAAGAGGCATTCCCACGCGGAGCGTGGGAACGATCAGTCAGTGATTACACCACCAACGACAGCAACATGATAAAGATCAGCGCCACCACCGACAGAATGGTCTCCATCGCCGTCCAGGTCTTGAACGTCTCGACCACGGTCATATTGAAGTACTGCTTCACCAGCCAGAAGCCCGCATCGTTGACGTGAGACAACACCAACGAACCCGCCCCCGTCGCCAACACCAGCAGCTCACGGTTAACCCCTGGAATCATGCCCACCACCGGCACCACAATGCCTGCGCCGGTAATGGTCGCCACCGTCGCAGAGCCTGTGGCCACACGAATCACCGCCGCCACCAGCCACGCCAGCAGAATCGGGTTGATCTGCGCGTTCACTGCCATATGGCCGATCACGTCACCCACGCCGCTGGTCACCAGCATCTGCTTGAAACCACCACCGGCGCCGATGATCAGGATGATCGCAGCGGTCGGCGCCAGGCTGGCGTCGAGCAGCTTGAGAATTTGCTTGGAGTGAATGCCCTGGCGATGGCCAAAGGTGTACAGCGACAACAGCAATGCCAGCAGCAACGCGGTGATCGGGTGACCGATCATGTCCATCCAGTTGCGGATGGCGTGGCCGTCCGGCAGCGCGACGTCGGCGAAGGTTTTGAGCAGCATCAGGAATACCGGCAGCAGCACGGTGATCAGGGTGATGCTGAAGCTCGGCAGGCTTTTGGACTCCGGCTCGCGGGCCAGTTGGTCGACCAGTTCCTGGGACGGGTTGCCCGGAATGTACTTGGCAATAAACGTACCGAAAATCGGCCCGGCAATGATGGCGGTCGGCAGTGCGACGATCAGGCCGTACAGGATGGTCTTGCCGATATCGGCACCAAACACGCCGATGGCCAGCAGCGGGCCAGGGTGCGGTGGCACCAGGCCGTGTACCGCCGACAGACCGGCGAGCAGCGGGATGCCGATCTTGATCAGCGACACGCCGGTACGGCGCGCGACGATAAACACCAGCGGAATCAGCAGTACAAAGCCGATCTCGAAGAACAGCGGGATGCCCACCAGAAACGCGGCGAACATCATGGCCCACTGGACTTTCTCTTTGCCGAAGGCGCGGATCAGCGTTTGCGCGATCTGATCGGCACCGCCGGATTCGGCCATCATTTTGCCGAGCATCGTGCCCAGCGCGAGGATGATGCCGACAAAACCGAGCACGCCGCCAAAACCGTCCTGGAACGCCTTGATGATCTTGTCCACGGGCATGCCCGAGGTCAGGCCGAGGAAGCCGGCCGCGATGATCAGTGCAATGAACGGGTGCACCTTGAACTGGGTGATCAGAACGATCAACCCGATGATTGTGACCACTGCGTCTAGCAGCAGGTAGGACTCGTGGGACATGCCAAACATGGGGGGTCTCTCCTGTTTGTTGTTGTTATTAAAGCCGGTATTGAATGTTTCGCCGGGGGTAGCGCTACCTTTTCCGGCAAAAAATTAATGAGTAGGTTCAAAGCCGTGTTGCAGCCACCAGGCATGGGTTTGCTCGGCCAAGTCCTCAACGCTGTCTTCGCTGGCGTTGAGCGCCAGGGTCAGCGGCTCGCCCACGGGCGATTCAAGGGTGGCGAACTGGCTGTCTATGAGGCTTGCCGGCATAAAATGACCGGGGCGATGGGACACGCGGTCAGCGGCCACGGCACGGGTCAGTTCCAGGAACACAAACCCCAGGCCCGGCGCAGCTTCGCGCAAATGGTCGCGGTATTTCTTTTTGAGGGCTGAACAGGTGAGCACCGGATGCTCGCCGGCTTTGAGCGAGCGGCGCAGTTCATCGCAGAGGATGTCGAGCCAGCCGGCGCGGTCGTCGTCGTTGAGGGGGTGGCCGGCGCTCATCTTTTCGATGTTGGCGGCGGGGTGAAAGCTGTCGCCTTCAATCGCGGTGGCGCCGTTCAGGCGGCACAGGGCTTCGCTGACGCTGGACTTGCCACAGCCGGAAACACCCATGATGACCAGGGCGGTAACAGGTTGACTCATGAAACACCTCAGGACGCAGATAGCGCTACCTTTGCACGCTGTAAGGCTAGTGCAAAAACAGGCTTTTCCCGCGCCGACTTGTCATTTTTATGGAGTGACGCGTGCATCCTCTCCAACCGTTTGAACAGGATCAGGCAACCCAACGTTCAAGTATTTGCAGCTGTTTGGAGACAGCGCTACCTTAGTGCCCCGATTTTTGTTTGGCAACAGCCTGATGACCTCCAAGAACGATAAAAAATTACGCACCACCGGTCGCCCGACCCTCAATGAAGTGGCGCGCCTGGCGGGTGTCAGCCCGATTACCGCCTCCCGCGCACTGCGTGGCGTCAGCACGGTGGCTACCGAGCTGGTGGAAAAAGTGCAACGGGCCGCCGCCGAACTCAACTACGTCGTCAACCCCGCCGCTCGCGCCCTGGCCTCGGCGCAAAGCCATTCGGTGGTGGTCATCGTGCCGTCGCTGTCCAACCTGTTGTTTATCGAAACCCTCGAAGCCATCCACGCAGTGCTGCGGCCCAAGGGCTTTGAAGTGCTGATCGGCAACTCGCACTACTCGCGTGATGAAGAAGAGAACCTGCTGCGCAACTACATGGCCTACCAGCCACGCGGTTTGCTGCTGACCGGGTTTGACCGCACCGAAAGCGCACGGCGGATGGTCGAGGCCAGCAATGTGCCCTGTGTGTACATGATGGATCTGGACCCGAATGCGGGCGTGAATTGCGTGGGGTTTTCGCAACTGAGTGCAGGCGAAACAGCGGCAGCGCATTTGCTCTCCCGTGGGCGCAAGCGCCTGGCGTATATCGGCGCGCAGTTGGACCAGCGCACGTTGCTGCGCGGTGAAGGGTTCCGCCGTGCCCTGCAGCAGGCGGGCATGTACGACCCGGCGCTGGAACTGCTGACGCCGCGTCCCTCCTCCGTGGGGTTGGGTGGCGAATTGTTTTTGCAATTGCTGGCGGCGCATCCGGATGTGGACGCGATTTTCTTCGGTAACGACGACCTGGCCCAAGGCGCGCTGCTGGAGGCCATGCGCCACGGCATCAACGTGCCGGAGCGCGTGGCGGTGCTGGGCTTTAATGATTTGCCTGCATCGTCTTTCATGGTGCCGCGTTTGAGCAGCATCAGCACGCCACGTGAGGCGATCGGGCGGCGCTCGGCGGAGCATTTGTTGACGATCATGGCGGGGAACAAGATTGCCAAGCCGGTGGTGGACATGGGATTTGAATTGCAGGTGCGCGAAAGCACGTAACGTGCTCGTTCCCACGCTCTGCGTGGGAATGCCTCTTGTGACGCTCTGCGTCACGCTTTGGACGCAGAGCGTCCTGGGCTGCATCCCCACGCGGGAGCGTGGGAACGATCGGAGTGGGGTGGGAAGGTTGTAGGACGCGGCTGACATTGCCGTAAGCGCCTTGCCCGGTTGCCTACGCTTACGTCAGAATCCGCCGGCTTGTGCGCTTGGGGGGTGGTCTTTAAGGTTGGTTGGTCGCTGAATTTCTCGGCGATCGGGTTTAGTAGCCCAACTTCTGGACACTCTCAGTGCATAAGCCTCATCTGAGTTTGATGGCGGCTGTGCGTAGGGCACCTTCGGGTGCGCCGGCTTTGAGTGTCCACCGGTCTACTAACCTGCGTACAGCTGCCACCCTTCGTTTAGTAGCGATCCGGCGGCGGCCTATTCCAGGATGCTCAAATGATCAAAAAAACTGAAAAACCGCCAACTACACTCTTCTCCATTACACCCGACACACCCATCGAATCCCTGCTGATCAACAGCTACGAAACCGTGTGCTCTGTCAGCACCTTGCTGCTCGACCTGTCCAATGACCTCACCGGCAAACACCGCGACGTGGCCCTGGCCATTCATCAACTGAGCGAGTTGTCAGTGCTGATGGTCGGCAAAGCCATGGACCAGCAAACACCGCGCAACTAAAGCCCTGCTCGGTCAAAAATGTGGGAGCGGGCTTGCTCGCGAAGGCGGCGTATCAGCCACAAATGGGCTAACTGACCCACCGCCTTCGCGAGCAAGTCGAATCGTCGCACCGCCGCTCCCACAGGTTGTCCGTGCCCACTTAAGATATCGCCGTAAAGTCCTGCCCCTGCTAGATTGACCGCTCTCCATCGTCAGGGAAGCACCATGGGACACTCACTGAAAATCCTCGGCCGCACGTCCTCCATCAACGTGCGCAAAGTGCTCTGGACCTGCCAGGAACTGGGCATCGACTACGTGCGCGAAGATTGGGGCATCGGCTTCAAGCCCACCCAGTCAGCCGAATTCCTGGCCTTGAACCCCAACGCCCAAGTACCGGTGCTGATCGACGACCACGGCGTGCTGTGGGAATCCAACACCATCTGCCGCTACCTTGTCGGCCTCTACCAACGCACCGACCTGCTACCCGCCGAACCCGCGCCACGTGCGCGAGTCGAGCAATGGGTGGACTGGCAAGCCGTGGAACTCAACCGCGCCTGGGGCGATGCCTTCACCGCGCTGGTGCGCAATAACCCCGACAACCTCGACGCGGCGCAGATTGCCGCCGCCGTGCAGGTGTGGAATGACAAGATGGGCCTGCTGGAACAACAGCTGGCTAAAACCTGCGCCTATGTGGCCGGCGATGAATTCACCCTCGCCGATATTCTTATCGGCCTTTCGGTGCACCGTTGGCAGAACACGCCCATGCAGCGCCCGCCCTACCCTGCCATTGCGGCGTATTACCAACGCCTGAGCCAACGCCCAGGCTTCAAGACCTTCGCCCTCGACGGCCATAACTAAAACAAGGACTCCACCGTGAACGGACTCAACGTACTGCTGACCGGCGCCTGCGGCAGAATCGGCAAGACATTTTTCGAAGCCTCCAAAGACCGCTACCGCTTCACCCTCACTGACCGCATCGCGCCGGCGTTTGACTTGGGCGAGCACCGTTTCGTCCACGCTGACCTGAGTGATAAAGCCAGCCTGGCCGCGCTGCTCGACGGCATCGATGTAGTCGTGCACCTGTCGGGCATCCCCAACGCCAGCGCGACATTCGACGAGGTGCTGCCGAACAATATTCTCGCCACCACTTACCTGTTCGAAGCCGCCGTGGCCGCCGGCGTGAAACGCCTGGTGTTCGCCAGCAGCGCACAAACCATCGAAGGCTACCCGGTGGACCGGCAGATCACGCCGGGCATGCAGGTGATGCCCGCCAACCTGTACGGCGTGAGCAAATGCTACGGCGAGGCGCTGTGCGGCTACTACGCAGCCAAGACGCCGCTGTCGACCATCGCCCTGCGCATCGGCGCCTTTGAATTCCCTGAAACCCACGGCCTCAACAACGCCCGCGACCTCAGCGCCTGGCTCAGCCCACGGGATGCGGTGCAATTGCTGCAACGCTCGGTGGAAGCGGAAGGCGTGAAGCATCTGATCGCCCACGGCATTTCCAATAACCGTTTCAAGCGCCTGGACCTCGGCGAAACCACGCGCGTGTTGGGTTACCATCCGGTCGACGATGCATTCCAAGCATTTGAAATCCCGATTACTTATTGAGTTCTGCCCATGCCCGCACTCTCCACCGCCGACGGCATCGACCCGATCCGCGCAGCCCATATCAGCGCGCGCATTGACCGCCTGCCCGCCGTCGCCACCGTCTGGCGCCTGGTGGCGCTGCTGTCGATCGGTGGTTTTTTCGAGCTGTATGACCTGTTCCAGACCGCCTATATCAGCCCTGGCCTGATCAGCGACGGGATCTTCCACACCGGCAGCGAAGGCGTGTTCGGCTTCTCGGACCAGGCCGCGTTCGCCTCGGCGACCTTTCTGGGCCTGTTCCTCGGCGCCAGCCTGCTCAGCCCCATCGCCGACCGTTTCGGGCGCCGGGCGATCTTTACCTTTGCGTTGATCTGGTACACGGTCGCCACGGTGTTGATGGGCATTCAAACCTCGGCGCTGGGCATTATCGGCATGCGTTTTCTGGTGGGCATTGGCCTGGGGATCGAGCTGGTGACCATCGATGCCTACCTCTCGGAACTGGTGCCCAAGCGCATGCGCAGTTCGGCGTTTGCCTTCGCGTTTTTTATCCAGTTTCTGTCGGTGCCGGCGGTGGCCTTGATGTCGTGGTGGCTGGTGCCCCAGGCGCCGTTCGGGGTGTCCGGCTGGCGCTGGGTGGTGCTCAGCAGTGCAGTGTTTGCGCTGTTTATCTGGCAACTGCGCAAGCGCCTGCCGGAATCACCGCGCTGGCTGGCGCAAAAAGGCCGCTTTGATGAGGCTGGGCAAATCATGGACAGCCTGGAGGCGCGCTGCCAAAAGGATCACGGCAAACCGCTGGATGAACCTGAGCCGGAGGCCGTCAGCGTGCAAGGCAGCGGCCGTTTCGCTGATATCTGGCAACCGCCGTACCGCCGCCGTGCGTTGATGCTGATTGTGTTTCATGTGTTCCAGGCCATCGGCTTTTTCGGCTTCGGCAATTGGTTGCCGGCGTTGCTGTCGGGCCAGGGCGTGAGCGTGACCCACAGCCTGATGTACGCCTTTATCATCACCCTCGCCTATCCGCTGGGGCCGTTACTGTTTGTGAAGGTGGCCAACCGCTTCGAAAACAAATGGCAGATCGTCGGCTCGGCCATGGGTGCGATGATCTTCGGCAGCCTGTTCGCCCTGCAAACCACGGCCGTTGGGCTGGTGATCTGTGGCGTAATGATCACCTTCTGCAATGCCTGGCTGAGCTTCAGTTATCACTCGTACCAGAGTGAACTGTTCCCGACCAATATCCGTGCGCGGGCGGTGGGGTTCTGCTATTCGTTCAGCCGCTTGTCCACGGTGTTCAGCAGCTTGTTGATCGGTTTTATTCTGGAGCACCTCGGCACGCCGGGCGTGCTGGCGTTTATTGCCAGCAGCATGTTGATCGTGATGATCACCATCAGTTGGTTCGGCCCGCGCACGCGCAATTTGGCGCTGGAGAATATTGCCCACTGACGGCAACAGTTGGCCGCCTGCGAGACAACGTTTGCCGCGGCGGCCCCACCATCCCCAATAAACACGGGGGCTTGGCCCTCGGCATGCTATTTGCTCCACCTGAGGCACCGAACACATCCCAGGTGAGCGATCATGCTGATCAACAACAACACCCAACCCGTATCGACCGTGCAACAGCTCAAGCGTCCCGACATGGACCCGGCCAATGCGGCCGCCAGCACGCTGTACAGCGGCGCCCTGCAAGCGGCGCAGCAGAGCGTGACCGTACCGGCCGCGCAAAAGGATTTGGACAAGGCCAACGACCGCATCGACGAAGCCTTCGCCAAGACCCGCGTGCAGTTGCAAGCCACCGCCGCCGCCCCTACGGCATCGACGGATGTGCCGGCAGCCGGTTCGGGCACCAGCACTGCCCGCGCTGATTTCACCGACTACATGAACAAATCCCCGGCCGAACGCATCCGCGAGCAGTTGCTCAAGGAACAGGGTTTGACCGAGGCGCAAGTGCAGGCAATGCCGCAGGAAAAACAGGACGCAATTGCCAAAGAAGTGGCAGACCGTGTGAAGCAGCAGCAAGAGCAGCAGGTAGCGGCGAAAGCCACTGACCCGGCGCAGGCGGTTAAAGAAACCCTGGCCGCGATCTAACCGACCCCCTGTTGATCGTTCCCACGCTCCGCGTGGGAATGCAGCCAAGGACGCTCCGCGTCCCAAGAGCGGACGCGGAGCGTCCAGTGAGGCATTCCCACGCAGAGCGTGGGAACGATCTTCATGTGTCTATTGCAATTGCAGGGTGGAGTTGAACTGGCTGATGGCATCCACCACATGCCGTGAGCCTTCCTGAATCTCCAGGATCACCTGCCCTGCTTCATTGGCCAGCTCCACACCCAGGCCGGTGCGGCTCAGGCTCGACTGCATGCTCGACACCGCGCTCAGCGACAGGTCGTGGTTTTTGCGCACCACGTCCACAATCTCCACCGTCGCCTGACTGGTGCGTGCGGCCAGGCTGCGCACTTCATCGGCCACCACCGCAAAACCACGCCCGTGCTCGCCGGCCCGCGCCGCTTCAATGGCCGCGTTAAGCGCGAGCATATTGGTTTGTTCGGCAATGCTGCGGATGGTCTGCACGATGGAGCCGATGATGTCCGATTGCTTGCTCACCGCGTCGATACTCTGGGCCGCCTGGTTCAAGTCGCTGGAAATCTCTTCAATGATCTGCACGGTTTGCTGCACCACCTCCGAGCCTTTGCGCGCGCAGGCGTCGTTTTGCACCGAGGTGGCATGCGCCGAATCGGCGGCGGTGCGCAGGGTGGTGACTTGGTCGGTGATGTCGCTGGCGAACTTCACCACTTTGTAGAGGCGCCCGTTGGTGTCGAAGATCGGGTTATAGGACGCTTCCAGAAACAGGGTCTTGCCGTATTTATTCTTGCGCTCGAAGCGATGGGAGTGATATTCGCCCCGGTTGAGCGAGGCCCAAAAGGCCTTGTAGGCCGGCGATTCAACCTCGGCACGGTGGCAGAACATGCTGTGGTGCTGGCCGATGATTTCTTCCCGTGAGTACTGCACGGTGCGCAGGAAGTTGTCATTGGCGTTGAGGATCTGGCCCTGCGGGGTGAACTCGATCACCGCCATGGAACGGCCGATGGCGTCGATCAGGCTCTGGTTCTCATGCTCATGGTGGACCCGCGCCGAAATATCCGAGGCCACTTTGATCACGCTCTGCACCTGATTGTGGCTGTCGAGCACCGGCATATAACTGGCTTCCAGCCATACCTCTTCGCCACGCTTGTTCAGGCGCATAAAGGTGCCGCTGAGGGCTTCGCCGCGCGCCAGGTCGCGCCATAGCTGGGTGTAGGCCTCGGTATGGGTGTAGGCCTCTTCGCAGAAAATACGGTGATGTTTGCCGCGGATCTCTTCCACGTTGTAGCCCATGGCTGTGCAGAAGTTGTCGTTGGCATCGAGGATCACGCCATTGCGGTCGAACTCGATCATCGCCATGGACCGGCTGATGGCAGCGAGTTTGGCATTGGACTCGGTGAGGGCACAGGAAAAACGTTCGATTTCTTGCAGGTCGGATTTGTGATGGCGGTTGAACATGGTCAGATCACCCTTGATTCCCGGCGCCCGGAAGGCGCATTCCATTCATTTTTTGGATAGTACTGGCTAACCTTCATGGGGAAATAACCATCCGAAACGCTTTATATGCCAAACGTCATCAACGGTTCTGGGTGAGCATAGACAGGGCTTGACGCTATGCAAGGCCACTAGTCAGCCAGCATTTTTAACAATGCGCAGGCTGCGGCTGAAGGCGCCCGGGTGGTGGAGCCGACCAAGGCAAATTCACGGTGCAGCGGCACCGTCAGCGGCATCACGCGCAGGCCATTGCGCTGGGCCGGCAAGGCCATTTCTGGCACCAGCGTGACACCGACGCCCTCGCGCACCAGGCTGTAGGCGCTGTTCCATTCGCGTACCTCTACGCGGATATCACGCAAGCTCAACCCGGCATCCGCACCCAGGCTGCGGGCATTGGCGGTGCAACCGCCGGTGGCGAGCACGAAGGGTTGTTCGAGCAGTTCTTGCAGCGACACGCTGGCATCGGCCGGGCGCTGCGCGATGGGATGATCAGCCGGCAGCACCGCCATCCAGTAATCGCGCCCCAACACCGTGGCGTTGCGCTCGGGCTTGGGGTTGAGCACCACGCCCAGGTCGATCAGGTCGGCGTCGAGCAAGGTGAGCACTTCGCTGTCCGTGACATCCAGCGTGGTCACTTCAATACCGGGGTTCAACTGACGAAAACGCTGCAACAGCGGCGTCAGAAAAGCCGCCATCACCATCGGGAAACTGGCGATGCGAATGCTCCCACGCAACAGCGGGCGTGCTTCGTCGACCGTGGTACGAATCGCCTGCAAGGCGCCCATCATCACCCGCGCCTGCTCGATCACGTTTAGCCCAAGTGCAGTGGGCAAGGTCTTGCGCGGCTCACGGGTGAACAGTTGCGCCCCCAGGGTGGCCTCCATGGACGCCATGGCCTGGCTGGCGGCGGACTGGGTCATGCCCACCTGTTCGGCTGCCGCCGTAATGCTGCCGCGATCAGCCACGGCCACGAGCAAACGCCAGTGCATCAGGTTCATCATGACAGTAGCTGTCCTTATGGAAGGGGTCTGAAGGTTTAATTTTACCCACGGTGCCATGCCCGCGAGACTGGCGCAAATTCAACCGAGTAGCCCCACATGAAACTGTATTTTTCTCCGAATGCCTGTTCCCTCGCCCCGCATATCGTGCTGCGCGAATTGGCGCTGCCGTTCGACTTGGTAAGGGTCGATAACAAGGCCAAAACCACCGCTGATGGCGAAGACTTCCTGCAAATAAACCCCAAGGGCTATGTGGCGGCGCTGCAACTGGATAACGGTCAGGTGCTGACCGAAGCCAGTGCGATCCTGCAATACCTGGCCGACCTGCAACCCACCGCCCATTTGGCCCCGGCCAATGGCAGTTGGGAGCGTGTGCGTTTGCAGGAATGGCTGAATTTCATCGCCAGCGAGATTCACGGCGGGCTGGGGATTTTCTTCAACCCGGCGATTCAAGGCCAAGTGCGAGCCACGTTTGTGGCCAAGTTGTTCAAGCGCTTTGCGTTTCTGGTGCAGACGCTGGAGCGTCAGGATTATTTGCTGGGCGAGCAGTACTCGGTAGCGGATGCGTATTTGTTTGTGCTGCTGCGCTGGGCGGCAGTTCATGACATTGATCTGCAGCCGTGGCCGGCACTGACGGCGTTTCAACAACGCGTCGGCGCACGGCCTGCCGTGACGGCGGCACTGGCTGCTGAAAATCCATGACCTGAAATGCAATTCACTGTGGGAGGACCCGCCACCTCTTCGATGTAGCGCTGTCGCGCATCAAACTGGTTCATCGTAAGGTTGAAGAACGCGGGCGGGGCAAAGGCCGTAACCAGCACTGGTGTGTCAGCACCCGAGTGGGAGAGTGGCCTGCACGGTATCGGCGTGGAGTCATTGTCGGCACAGCAAGCTGTGACCACGTATAAGAGAGTGAATCCGCTCGCCACCGTGTACCCCGCCCGCGTCATTCAATCCTGCGAGGAATTGTCATGACGCGCAAGAACCAAAAACGTTTTGAGGTCATCCACCCTGACTGCGCTGCCGTTGATGTTGGAGGCGGTGAACATTTGGCCGCCGTTGATCCGACCAAATGCGCTGACCCGGTTAAAAGGTTTTCAACCTTCACCGACGATTTGCACGCCATGGCCGACTGGTTTGAATCCATGGGCGTCAAGATGGTGGCGATGGAAGCAACCGGGGTTTATTGGATCCCGCTTTTTGAAATATTGGATAGAAGAGGTTTTAAGGTCTATCTGGTTAATTCGCGGGCAACGCGGCAGATAACCGGCCGAAAGTCCGATGTACTTGATTGCCAGTGGATCCTTCAGCTCATGACGCACGGCCTGCTGAGAGGCGCTTTTCGGCCCTCGGACGAAGTGTGCTCACTGCGTTCACTGGTCCGTCAGCGTAGTAATAAAGTTCGTGACCAAGCCAAAGCGCTTAATCGGATGCAAAAGGCGCTGGTCCAAATGAACATCCAGCTGGCTCAGGTCATCAGCAACATTGCCGGGGTGACGGGTATGAGCATTTTGCGAGCAATCGTTGAGGGCGAACGAGATCCAGAAGTGCTCGCCATGCTCAGAGACAAGCGTGTCAAAGCCGACCAGGCCACCGTCGCCCGTAGCTTGCGGGGTAATTGGCGAGCCGAGCATTTGCATGCGCTGAGCCAGGAATTGGCGGCTTATGATTTTCTGGAAAAGCAAATTGGTGAGTGCGACCAAGCCATTGCTCACGCACTGGAACGACTTCCAGTGCTTCAGGCGGATGTTGTCCCGCCCAGTAAAACACTGCGCAACCCACACCGCTCAAATGAGCAGCAACTGATTTTGCATCGCGCACTGAACAAGGTCATGGGCGTGGATTTGACCGCAATCCCAACCATAGGAATCGACACGGCTTTGGTTTTGGCCAGTGAATTGGGGGCGGATTTATCACGTTTTCCGACTTCGCAGCACTTCTGTTCGTGGTTAGGCCTCGCACCGCCGACGAGAATTTCGGGAGGAAAACCCCTTCCTGGAAAGACGGTGAAAGTGATTAATCGAGCTGCTCAAGCGCTGAAGCAAGCCGCCTCTATTGCACGTAACGACAAAAGTTTTATCGGTGCCAGCCACCGAGCGCGCCTGACCCGGATGGACACCTGTTGCGCGATTAAGGCGACAGCGCATCAACTGGCACGACTGATCTACGCGATGCTGACCAAAGGTCAGCCTTATGTTGAGAAAGGAATAGAGGAATTTGAAGAGCGTAGCCGGGACCGGCAACTGCGCGCCTTGGAGCGCAAGGCGCGAAAGTTGGGGTTGCAGCTGGTTAAAGCGGCTTGATTTTTAAGAGCAAAAACAATGAGTTATTTTTTGTTTGATAAGAGC
>NZ_CVTT01000004.1:0-269 GCF_900006605.1 Pseudomonas sp. 58 R 3
CGAATGGAATCCAGCAAAGATCGTAGCGATTTATAAGCGCCGCATGCAGATCGAAGAAGGCTTTCGAGACGTAAAAAGTGAGCACCTGGGATTGGGCCTTAATCTGCATCGAAGCCATTGTCCAAAGCGTATTGAGGTGTTGTTGTTGATTGCTGCTTTGGCCAACTACCTTCTATTTTTGACAGGGCTGCAGGCACGAGAAAGCGGTTTGGAACGACGCTACCAGAGCAACAGCATCAAAGAAAAGCGAGTTCTCTCATTGTGGCGAC
>NZ_CVTT01000017.1:0-212 GCF_900006605.1 Pseudomonas sp. 58 R 3
CGCGAATACAGCTACAACGCCTACGGAAAAATCACCGCCGAACACGACGAACTCGGCCACGTCACCCGTTACGAATACGCCGACGGCCTGCACCTGATCAGCCGCCGAATCAACGCCGACGGCAGCCACGTTAAGTATCGCTACGACAATGCGCGCCTGCTGCTGACCTCCATCGAAAACGAGGCAGGCGAAACCTACCGGCTCGATTACCA
>NZ_CVTT01000003.1:0-11875 GCF_900006605.1 Pseudomonas sp. 58 R 3
GGCCGGGGTGCCCAGGTCGGGTTCGACGCGCAGCGCGTTGATCAACGCCCCGTTGCGCACGGCGTCTTCGGCGACGTGCACGCGCAGGTGCTGCGGCCAGGTTTTGCTGTCTTGCAGGCGTGTGTGTTGCAGGTACTGCATCACCAGAATCAACGCGGTAGACGGCTCGCCTTTGGCAATCGCGCTGATGGCCTTGCGCGCCTGCGCCAGGCTGGCGCCACCACCACCCAGTGCCTTGGGCACGGTGAGGGCGACCAGGCCATGTTCATGCAGCCGCTGGAAGTTGGCGTGGGGGAAGGCGCCGCTTTCGTCATACCGGTGCGCGGTGCTGGCCAGCTCGGCGCTGAGGCGTTCGAGCAGGGCGTCGAATTGCGCGACTTCCACGGAGCGTAAAGACGGTTGAGTCATAAGTCTGTACTCAGTCAAAAATGTGGGATCGTGTTTAAGCCCGTGCTTTCAGGGGTGCTTCAACTTCGCTGTACCGATTGGTCGGCACCTTAAGCCCCAGGTTGTCGCGCAAGGTCTGGCCGCTGTATTCGCTGCGAAACAGCCCGCGTTGTTGCAGCACCGGCACCACCAGTTCGGTGAAGTACTGCAAGCCATCCGGCAGTACCGAGTTGATGATGAAGCCGTCGCTGGCGCCGGACTCGAACCAGGTTTGAATCGCATCGGCGACCTGCTCCGGGGTGCCGACAAAATCGCGCTTGGGCCGCGAAAAGCGCAAGGCCACTTCGCGCAGGGTCAGGCCTTCGTCCCTGGCCAGTTGCTTGATACGGTCGGAACCGCCTTTCTGGCTGTTGCTGCCCAGGTCGCCAAGCTCCGGGAAGGGGGCGTCCAGTGGATATTGGCTGAAGTCGTGGTCGTTGAAAGGGCGGCCCAGCGCCACAATCGCATCTTCGACGGTGACCAGGTCCACCGCCTGCTGATAACGGCGTTCCACCTCGGCGGCATCGCGCCCGACAATCGGGCGGATGCCCGGCAAAATCGACAGGCTCGCCGCATCACGGCCAAAACCCTTGGCGCGGCGTTTCAAGTCAGCCGAGTAAGCCTTGCCTTCTTCGAGCGTCTCGACATGCACAAAAATCGCATCGGAATGCTCGGCGGCGAAGTTGCGCCCATCTTCAGAGGTGCCCGCCTGAAAAATCACCGGCTGGCCCTGGCGTGAGCGGGCGATGTTCAGCGGGCCTTTGACCGAGAAAAACTCGCCCTTGTGGTTCAGCGCGTGCAGCTTGTCGGGGGTGAAAAATTCGCCGCTCTGCTTGTTATAGGCAAAGGCGTCGTCTTCCCAGGAATCCCACAGGCCCTTGACCACGTTCAGGTGCTCCTTGGCGATGCGGTAGCGCACGGCGTGGGGCGGGTGCTCGGCTTTGCCGAAGTTGTCGGCGGTGCCGCTCAGCCACGAGGTGACCACGTTCCAGCCGGCGCGGCCGCCGCTGATATGGTCCAAAGAGGCGAACTGGCGCGCCACCTGGTAGGGCTCGGTGTAGCTGACGGTCACGGTGGCGACCAGGCCGATGTGAGTGGTCAACGCGGCGAGGGCCGAGAGAAGGGTCAGCGGCTCGAAACGGTTGAGGTAGTGCGGGCTGGATTTGGCGTGAATGTGCAGGCTGTCGGCGATAAACACGAAGTCGAACTTGGCCGCTTCGGCCAGCTCGGTTTGTTGTTTATAGAAGCCAAAGTTCGTACTGGCATTCGGTTGCGCCTGCGGATGGCGCCATTCGCCCCAGCCGTGACCGACACCGTGGACCATAGCGCCCAGTTTCAGATGACGTGGCGTGCTCATAGGCGGCTCCTTGCTTAGCGCGATGCTTGGGAAGTGGGAAAACGTTCGGCGTTAAAGCTGGTGTCGAAACCCTGGGACACGTCGATGCGCTTGGGCAGCAAGCCTTCTTGCTGATAGGTGTCGGCGGTGGCTTGCAGGCCCTTGATTACGCTGTCGTCAATCACCACGGGGTTCAGTTGCGTGTCTTTGGCCACCTCCAGGTGCACCGCCAAGGGCAGGCCGGTAATTTTGGCCTGGGCGGCGGCGTATTCATCCGGGTGTGTGTTGGCCCAGGCGTAGGCACGGTCGACGCGGGCCACGAAGTCATCCAGTTGCGGGCGTTTGTTGGCGATGGCCTGGCGGGTGGCGGCGAAATACAGGTGGTTGCTCAACAACTGCTTGCCGCTGACCAGGACCCGGGCGTGGCTCTGTGAGGTGACCACCGTGGTGTAGGGGTCCCATGTCGCCCAGGCATCGACGGTGCCGTTATCGAGTACCAGCCGGGATTCGGCGGGCAACAGAAAAATGAATTGCACATCCTTGCTCGTCAGGCCCGCGCTGGCCAAGGCCCGGATCGCCAGGTAGTGCCCGATGGAGCCGCGTCCGGTGACGATTTTCTTGCCCTTGAGGTCGGCGGCGGTCTTGATCGGCGAGTCCTTGGGCACCACCAGGGCGGTGGTGTTGCGCCCTTCGGCGTGGATGATGCTGACCACCTTGAGCGCGGCACCGGCGCCCAAGGCGAACACATACGGCGCGTCGCCGAGGGCGCCGATATCGACGGCACCGGCGTTCAGGGCTTCGCCCAGCGGCGAGGCGGAAGGGAACTCCGACCACTGGATTTGATAGGGGACGTTTTTGGTTTCGCCGGAGGCTTCCAGCAGCGCCTTGATCGTGGATTTTTGATTGGCCACCCGCAGCGGTTGCAGGTCGGCGGCGTGTGCAGTGCTGATCAGGCCGAGGGCCAGGGCGCTGCTCAGGAACAGGTGTTTGAAGGGCGTGCGAAAGACCATGATGGATAAATCCCAGGCAAAGTGAAAAAGTGTGGGTTACCTCCGCCTGGCAAGGGGTCGGTGCGGCCTGCCCCGGTGTGGGGCAGGCGTGAAGGTGGTTCAGATCACGTAGAAACCGTGGGTGCCATCGCGTGCCAGCTGGTCGACCAGGCCGAATTCCCAGTCCAGATACGCCTGCATGGCTTCCTTCGGGCTGTCGGTGCCTTCGTACGGGCGGCGATAGCGGTCGATACGCGGTG
Source organism: Pseudomonas sp. 58 R 3 (assembly GCF_900006605.1). Lineage (NCBI taxonomy): Bacteria > Pseudomonadati > Pseudomonadota > Gammaproteobacteria > Pseudomonadales > Pseudomonadaceae > Pseudomonas > Pseudomonas sp. 58 R 3. Next base: position 3,012 of record NZ_CVTT01000003.1, read on the forward strand.
ACGCGAGATGGGTTTCGCCTTCTTCCAGCGGTAGCTTCTCGGCGATCCAGTTAAGCGTGCCCCCTTGCAGCAGGAACACCGGCTTGCCGGTGATGGCTTCGACGTCGGCGACCGCCAGGCGCGCCAGTTGGCTGGTGCCGCAGGTCAGCACGTAACGTTCGGCGGGTGGCACCTTGGCCAGGGCCTGGGGCAATTGCGCACGCAAGGCCCAGAAGGCACCGGGGATATGGCGTTTGACGTAGTTGACGCTGGGGGTGAAATCCAGCACCGCCGTGTCGCCATGGGTTAGCCACTCGGCCAGGGTGTGGGGGCTGATCAGTTCGGCCTGCAAGGGCGCCGGCACCGGCGCGACCCACGCGCCTTGTTCGCTGAAGTTCGCCGCTTGCAGGTCGTCCAGCACGTACACCTCCCAGCCCAGTTGCGCGAGCCATGAGGCGGACATATTGGCCCGCACGCCGTCGTCATCGGCCAGCACCAGGCGCGCGCCGCGCACGCTGGCCACATGGTCGGTTTCCTGCACCAATTGCCCGCCGGGTGTGGAGCGTGCGCCCGGCAAATGGCCGGCTTCGAATTCTTCCGGCGTGCGCACATCGAACAGGTAGGTGGTGCGGGTCGGCTCCTGCTGCCAGCGTTGCAGGTCGTTAAATGTGGCGCGGCCGACGCGTGCTTTGTCGGCGACGCGGCGTGCGTCTGCGGCGGCGATTTGACGGTGTTCTTCCGGGGTCGGCGCAAAGCGGCGCGCTTGGCCATGGGCGAGTTTCTGCCCAGCGAGGGTCCAGCCGATGGTGCCGTTGCGCAGTGCCGACACCGGGTTGGCGATGCCTGAGTTGATCAGCGACTGCGTGCCGATAATGCTGCGGGTGCGCCCGGCGCAGTTGACGATGATGCGGGTGGCCGGGTCCGGCGCCAGTTCACGGGCGCGCAGCACCAGTTCGGCACCCGGCACGCTGATGCCGGTGGGAATGCTCATGGTCTGGTATTCGTCGAAGCGGCGCGCGTCGAGCACCACCACATCGGCCTGGCTGTCGAGCAGGGCCTGCACTTCTTCGGCAGCCAAAGACGGCGTGTGGCGCTCGCTCTCCACCAACTCACCGAAGGCTTTGCTCGGCACGTTGACGTCGATAAACAGCTCGCCACCGGCGCGGCCCCAACCGTCCAGGCCGCCTTCGAGCAGGCTGACCTGGGTGTAGCCCAACGCAACCAGACGTGCGGCGGCGCGTTCGGCCAGCCCTTCGCCATTGTCGTAGACCGTCACTTGGGTATCGCGACGGGGAATGCGCGCATACACCTCCAGCTCCAGCTTGGACAACGGGATATTCGCAGCGAACAGCGGGTGCGACTCGGCAAAGGGCGCTTCTTCGCGCACGTCGACCAAGGCGACTTCTTCACGGTCCAACAGGGCCTGGCGAATCTGGGCGAAGCTGCGGTTCGATACGGTGGTCATAGGGCAGGGCTCTTTTCTTTGGACAAATCCCAGAGGTTCGGGAGGTAGGCGTTGGAATAACCGGAGATAAACAGTTTCTCGCTGCCGTCGGGCTGGTACACCGCACGGCGCACGGCCCCGATATTGGCGCCGTACACGTGAATGCTGATCGACACCTGGTCGCTGTGTGCATTGCTGACTTGATGGATATCACCGACTTTGGGCGACACCGCCTCAACCTGGCCGGGCAGCAGTTGAACCGGTGTGCCTTCGGCCACCAGGCTGCCATCGGGCGCCCGTTCAAAACCCTGGGAAAACTCCGCACCGCGCAACATGCCGATCAGGCCCCACACCCGATGGTCGTGAATCGGCGTGCGCTGGCCCGGCCCCCACACAAAGCTGACGATGCTGAAACGCTGGCGCGAATCGGCATGCAGCAAAAACTGCTGGTAGCGCTCGGAGTCGGGTTGGGCGTACTCGTCGGGCAGCCAGTCGTCATGGCTGACCAGTTGCGCCAACAGCTTGCCGCCACGGTGCAACAGGTCGCCTTCGCGTGGGTTGCCGTCGATCAGTTCCGCCAGGGCGCCAATAAAGGCTCTGAGTCTTTCGGGGTGTCGGGACTGGGTCATGGCAATTCCGGTTATGGGGATGGCGTGATGGGTTTATATAAGCATAATGTTGATAGTTAATATGCTATTTTTTAATGATTAGCTTATAGCTTCAGGTAATTTAGAACCGGTCTGAATAGCGTTAGACGTTATCGATCACAGCGCAGGCTATCCAGGCAGCCGTGTGGCAACTATGCTTGCCACACATCTTAATGACTGTTCTCTATGTGCGGCCCAAATGAAAATTGACGATATCGATGCCTTTGTCGAAGTGATTCGTTGCCAGTCCATCAGCCACGCCGCCGAGTCGTTGCAATTGACTCAGCCGGCCATCACCCGCCGCGTGCAGAACTTCGAGCAGGCGCTGGGCGTGGAGCTGTTCGACCGCAACACCAAGCCGCTCAAACCTACGTTGATCGGCACGCGGGTGTATGAACAATGCCGGCTGATCCTGCGCGAGATGGATGCCCTGCGTGAGCTGGTAGCCACCGATGCACCGCCCACCGGCGTGTTGCGCCTGGGCGTGCCGCAGACCATCGGCGATGTGGTGCTGCTGGATGCACTCAAGCATCTGCGCAGCGAATACCCCGACTTGCGCGCCCAGGTCGCCACGGGGTGGGGCAGCCAACTGGTCGGCAAGATCGAGCGCGGCGAGCTGGATGCGGCGGTGGCGTTGTTCCCGGCGGGCAAGATCTTCCCGGACAATATCGTCGGTGAGTCCATCGGCAAGATGGAGTTGGTGGTGGTGTGTGCCAAGGCACAGTTGCCGAAAAAGCCCTGCAAGTTGGCCGATGTGTACCAGGGCGGCTGGATTCTCAACCCGGATGGCTGTGGGTTCCGTGCCGGCTTGCAGCGCACCTTGTCCGACCAGGGCCTGGCGTTGCGGGTGAACCTGGAAACCTTCGGTACCGAGCTGCAACTGGGCCTGGTGGCGGACGGCCTGGGCCTGGGGCTGGTGCCACGCCCGCTGCTGGAGCGCAGTGCGCACCTTGAGCAACTGGCGGTGGTGCCGCTCAAGGACTTCAAGCCGGTGATGGATTTGTGGCTGATCTACCCGCACTTTCTGGGCAACCTGCAAGGGCCGGTGGATGCGTTCGGGACGCTGGTGGCGGCCTCTTTACACAAGCTCCGCAATGCTGCGTGAGCCTGGGGGGCTGCAGACTGATCGTTCCCACGCTCTGCGTGGGAATGCCTCCTGTGCCGCTCTGCGTCACGCTTTGGGACGCGGAGCGTCCAGGGCTGAATTCCCACGCGGAGCGTGGGAACTATCTATGTGGTAGTCGGCTTTTTTATAAAAAATAATAATAATTAGCTTAGATTAAAATGTGCTTTTTATTATTTTTGTCCATCCCCTAGGCTGACTGGAAGTCCTTAAGGCCATCCAGGAAGTTTTGCCATGAGCAGCGTCACCTCGCTTTCCAGTGTTTCCAGCAACGTCCGCCAGCGCGTCACGCCAGAAGAGTGGGAGGTGCGCGTCAAGCTGGCGGCGGCCTATCGACTGGCGGCGCTGTATAAGTGGACCGACCATATCTACACGCACTTCTCCGCCCGTGTGCCGGGGCCGGATGAGCATTTCCTGATCAACGCCTACGGGCTGCTGTTCGATGAAATCAACGCCTCCAACCTGGTCAAGGTCGACCTCGACGGCACGATTGTCGACGACCCGACCGGCCTGGGTATCAACTACGCAGGTTACGTGATCCACAGCGCCATCCACGGCGCGCGCCATGACCTGCAAGCGGTGCTGCACACCCATACGCGTGACGGCATTGCGGTGTCGGCGCAGAAGGATGGCCTGCTGCCGATCTCCCAGCACGCCATTGCGTTCTCCGGGCGCGTGGCCTACCACGGTTATGAAGGCGTGGCGCTGGACCTGGATGAGCGCGAGCGCTTGGTGGCTGACCTGGGCGACAAGAGTGTGATGATTTTGCGCAACCATGGGCTGTTGACTGCTGGCATCAGCGTGGAGCACGCCTTCCAGCAACTGCAAGGGCTGGAGCGCGCGTGCACTATCCAGATCGCGGCGCAGGCGGGCGGCAATGCCGAGCTTATCTTCCCGCCGGCAGAGGTGGTGGCCAAGGTGGAGGAGCAGGCCAAGGTGTTCAGCAATGGCGCAGGGCCGGGTGTGGCGCGGCATTGGAATGCGTTGATTCGGCAGTTGGAGCGTACGGATACCGATTACAAAAACTGAACCCATGCTCCACGCCAGACTCCTGTGGGAGCTGGCAAGCCAGCTCCCACAGTTGATCAGCTCCCACATGGGTTTTGTGGTGTGCTTAGGCGACCTGTTTGGCTTGTTCACGCTCGGCGACCAGCTGGCGGGTCAGTGGGATCAGCCGCTTGCCATAGTCGATTGCGTCGTTGAGCGGGTCGAACCCGCGTATCAGGAAGGTGGTGATACCCAGGTCGTAGTAGTCCAGCAACGCCTGCGCGACTTGTTCGGCGGTGCCGACCAATGAAGTGGAGTTGCCCTGCGCGCCCAGCAACGCGGCGATCCCGGTCCACAGGCGCTTGTCCAGGCGCGAACCCTGCGCTGCCGCTGCCAGCAAGCGGCGCGAGCCTTCGTTGGGTGGTTCGCGGCGCACGAAATCCTGCTTTTCGGCCAGTGCGGTCGCCTGCTGCAAGATCGTCTCGGCACGGGCCCAGGCCAGTTCCTCGGTTTGCGCGAGGATCGGGCGCAACGACAAACTGAAGCGAATCGTGCGCCCGTGCTTGGCCGCTTCTGCGCGCACCTGGGTCACCACTTCGCGCACCTGCTCGTAGGTTTCGCCCCACAGCGCATACACGTCGGCATGCTTGCCGGCCACCGCAATGGCGGCCGCTGAAGAACCCCCGAAGTACAGCGGGATATGCGGCTGCTGCGGCGACTTTACCGTCGAATGCGCACCCTCGACCTGGTAGTAGGTGCCTTTGAAATCGAAAGGCTGCTCGTGGGTCCATTCCTGGCGCACCACGCTGAGGTATTCATCGGTGCGTGCGTAGCGTTCGTCCTTGCCGATATGGCTGCCATCGGCGCGCAGTTCACGGTCGTCGCCGCCGGTGATGATATGTACGGCCGTGCGCCCGCCGTTGAACACGTCCAGGGTCGCGAACTGGCGTGCGGCCAAGGTGGGTTGGGCAAAACCGGGTCGGTGGGCGATCAGGAATTGCAGTTTTTGGGTCACGCTGGCGGCATGCGCGGCGATCAGCGTGCTGTCCGGGCTGTTGGAATGAAACGCCACCAGCGCGCGGTCGAAACCTGCTTCTTCGTGGGCGCGGGCCACGGTTTCGACGTAATCCGGTTGCAGGGTAGGGCCGCTGCGCGGGTGAATCTCGGAAGCGTGATGGCCGCCGATATAGCCGATAAATTCGATGCTCATTGGTCTGTCCTTGTCGATTGCGCGATTAACACCTCCTCCGGGCGTGGGGTCGGTCACTCGGGTCAAAAGTAAGGGCAGTGGCGGGGTCTGTAAAATGCCTGTTGGTTCTAACCTAATTATAAAAAACAGAATTATCATGCGTAATTTTTATTAAGGCTGTGCATTCAATGTAGTAAGCCTGCTGGCCACAGAGCAATGCGCTAAAGACTCAACCGAACCTCGGCACACAAGCCACCCTCAGCCCGATTACTCAAGGTCAGCGAGCCGCCGATCGCCACCGCCAGTTGCTGGGCAATCGCCAACCCCAGCCCGGTGCCGCCGGTGCCGCGGTTGCGTGAGCTTTCCACCCGGTAGAACGGCTGCAGCACCTGCGCCAGCTCGTCTTCGGCAATGCCCGGTCCTCGGTCCAACACCTTGATCGACAACTGCCCATCCGCGGCGCAGCCGACCTCCAGCTCGGCGTTGCCGGCAAATTTAAGGGCGTTGTCCATCAGATTCACCAGCACGCGGCGCAGCGCGTGGGGGCGGGTGTCGAGGATCAGCGCGCTTTTGCCGCGCAGGCTGACCTGCTTTTGCATGTCCTGATAGTCAAACACCAGGCTGTCGAGAAAGGCGTCCAGGTTAATGCGGTGGCTGGCCTCGGTAGCGCCGTGAACGCTGCGCGCATACGCCACGCCCTCACGCACCAGGTGCTCCATTTCGCTCAGGTCGCTCCACAGTTTTTCGCGGTCGGCGCTGTCATCCATAAACTCGGCGCGCAGTTTCATGCGGGTGATCGGCGTTTGCAGGTCGTGGGAAATCGCGGCGAGGATCTGCATGCGTTCCTTGAGGTATTCGGCAATGCGCTGTTGCATGGCATTGAATGCCGCTGCGGCATGTGCGACTTCACTCGGGCCGGTTTCGTCCAGGGGCGTGGGGTGGGCGTTCGGGTCGAGGGTTTCGACCGCACGCGCCAGACGTGTCAGCGGGCGCACGGCCAGGCGCACCGCGACCCAGGTGCAGGCGAGCAGCAGCGCCAGTTGCAGCACCAGCACCACCGGCAACCAATAGGCTACAGGCGGGGCGGCGGGGCGTACGTCGAGGGTGATCGGGTTGCCATCGGCCAGGGTCAGGTGCACCTGGAAGTGTTTCTGGATGCCCGGTATATCGCGAAAGGTCAGGGCGTAGTGCTCGCCCAGGGCGTCCGCAATCGAGGTGGCGGCCATTGGCACGTCGTGGCTGCTCATCGGTTCACCGGCCTCGCCGGCGTTGAGCAGGTACCGGTAGTTCTGCCGGTCGAGACGCGCCAGCCAACCGGCGCGCTCGTTGGCGGGCAGGCGGTCGAGGATGGCCACCGAGGTGGACACGTCGTTTTCCAGATTGCCGAGCATCACCGTGCGCGCACTGATGTAGCGCTCGTAGAACTGCGCACTGAATGACAACCCATGGGCACACACCAGGCTGATCAGAAAAATCAGCGACAGTTGCGACGCCAGTGTGCGCGGCCAGCCAACCCGCCATGGCTTCATTGCTCGGCCCCGAGGATTTGCACCGGCAGTGAAAACACATACCCCTCGCTGCGCACGGTTTTGATATAGGCCGGTTCGCGGGCGTCATCCAGCAAGCGTTGACGCAAGCGGCTCACCAGCAGGTCGATGGAGCGATCGAACAGGTCGGCGTCACGCCCCTGGGTCAGGTTCAGCAATTGGTCGCGGTTGAGCACGCGCTGCGGGTGGTCGAGAAACACCCGCAACAGGCGGTATTCGGCGCCGCTGAGGGCCACCAGGGTGTCGTCCTCGTCGAGCAGGTGGCGGGCGGTGGTGTCCAGGCGCCAGCGGCCAAAGCGGATCAGCCGCCCGGTTTCACTCACCACCAGGTTCGGCGGCAGCATGCGGGTGCGCCGCAGTACGGCGTTGATGCGCGCGAGCAGTTCACGCGCGGCGAACGGCTTGACCAGGTAATCATCGGCGCCCATTTCCAGGCCGATGATGCGGTCGGTTTCATCGTTGCGCGCCGTGAGCATCAGCACCGGCGAGGCTTTGTGCTTGCCCACCCGCAGTTCGCGGCACAGCTGCAAGCCGTCGTCGCCGGGCATCATGATATCCAGCACGATCAGGTCCACAGGCGTGGTATCGAGGAAGCTGCGCATCTGGCGGCCGTCGGCAACCACGGTGGTGCGCATGCCGTTTTTTTTCAGGTAATTGCCCACCAGTTCGCGGATTTCCCGGTCGTCATCGACGATCAGAATGTGATCGACATGATCCATGCTGCCTTCCTCGTTAAATACTCTTGGGCCGCAGTCTAGCCATCGCCGCAGGCTTTGCCTTGTGCCCTTTGTATTGCAGTGTATCTGGCGCTGACCAGATACACGGCGAAGCAAAAATCAGTGGCGCACGGCCTTGAGCAACAGTGCCTCGAACACCCGCTGGGCGCGCGGCTCATCCGTGTGGGCGACATTGAAGCGCATCGAATTGAGGTGTGCCGGGTCGTAGCCGAACAGCGCGCCCGGCGCCAGCACCAGGCTGCGTTTCAACGCCTCCTGGGCCAGCAGTTCACCGTTTACGCCCTTGGGCAGGCGCGCCCAGATAAACATCCCGCCTTCAAACGCCATCGGCAACTCGCAGCCGCAGCGCTTGAGCCATTGCTCGACGCGCCCGCCGGACTCCATCAAGCGCTGGACCATACGCTTGCGATGCTTGGCGTAGCTGCCTTCGCTGAGCATGCGGTAGACGATTTGCTCGAACAGCTCCGAGGTCACGCCGCCGCTCATTAGCTTCATGTTGGTGAGGTTGGCGGCCAGTTGCGGCGCGGCCACCACGTAGCTGACGCGGGTGTTGGCGCTGAGGATCTTGGAAAACCCGGAAAGATAGGTGACCTGATCCAGCCCGGCGAGGGCGGCCAGGCGCGGCGGCGGGTTGGGGTGCAGGTCGCCGTAGAGGTCGTCCTCGACGATGTGGCAATGGTACTGCTGGGTCAGTTGCAGCAGGCGAAACGCCTGGCCGGGACTGAAGGAGTGGCCGGTGGGGTTATGCAGCACGCTGGTGGTCAGGTACAGGCTGGGGCGGTGCTCGGCCAGCAGCTGTTCGAGCGCAGCAAAGTCAAAGCCGTCGGGGCGCCGCTCGATGGTCACCACTTTGACCCCGTGCAGGGCCAGGTTGGCGTGGAAGTTGAAGTAGCACGGCGCGTCCAGCAGCACCGTGTCGCCGGGGCGCGCGAGCAGGCGCATGAGCATGTCCAGGCCCTGCACGGTGTTGGGTGTGGTGATGATCTGTTCCACCGGCACCGACAAGCCCTCGCCGTGCAGCTTCTGTTGCAGCGCCTGGCGCAAGGGCAGCAGCCCGGCCGGTGTGCCCAGGCCGGCAATGCGCAGTGACGGCGCGCGCACCACGCTGCGCATCGTTTGGCGGATGGCCTCGCCGTTCAACCAGTCCTCCGGCAAGTGCCCGCCACCGGGGCGCAGCTCGCCGCTGGCGGTGACCAGCGGCCGGCGCAGCA
>NZ_CVTT01000012.1:0-366 GCF_900006605.1 Pseudomonas sp. 58 R 3
AAACCCCGGTGACTGTCACCTTGAGCAATGGCTCGGTGATTACCATCAAGGCTGGGGAGTCGGTTGGTACTGTTGTGGTCGATACACCGGCTAATGACGTCTACAACAACGGTTCGACCGTCAGCACTACTATTACCGGTGCAACCGGTGGCAACTTTGAGAACCTGGTACCGAGCACCACGCCTGCGGTTACTACGATTACGGATTCGATCGACACCACCACCGTCACGTTGACAGCGGGTAACACCGTGACCGAAGGCGGTCAGATTACCTACACCGCTACCCTGACCAATCCGGCGCAGACGCCGGTGACCGTCACCTTGAGCAATGGCTCGGTGATTACCATCAAGGCTGGGGAGTCGGTTG
>NZ_CVTT01000002.1:0-340 GCF_900006605.1 Pseudomonas sp. 58 R 3
CGGGTGACGTGGCCGAGTTCGTCGTGTTCGGCGGTGATTTTTCCGTAGGCGTTGTAGCTGTATTCGCGCGTTGCGCCGCCTGGCTGGGTCAGTTTTCGCAGGCGTCCGGCAGCGTCCCATTGGTACTGTGTGAGCTTGCCGAGTTCATCTTCACGAGTAACCTGCCGCCCAAGGTCGTCATAGCGATAACGCTTGATACCCCCATTAGGCAGCAGCTCCTCAAGCAGCTGCCCGCGCTCATTCCAAACCAGCCGATGGCAACTGTTGTCGGGAAACCAAACCCCCGTCAGCTGCCCATATTTGTTGTAGCTGTAGTCCGTGACATTGCCATCAGGATCGG
>NZ_CVTT01000005.1:0-8875 GCF_900006605.1 Pseudomonas sp. 58 R 3
CGACTACGACGCCTTCGGCAATTTGATCCGACAGCGGCGTGGCAAGGGGCATCAGCTCGTTACGGAATACCGCTACGACTGCCAGCATCGGTTGGTGGGTATTACTCAACCAAACGGGCAAACCGCCAGCTACCGCTATGACCCGTTTGGACGGCGGATCAGCAAAACTGTAAACGACATAACCACGGAGTTTTTCTGGCAAGGCGACAAGCTGGTAGCTGAACACCACGCGGATCGGCATCGCAGCTATATCTACGAGCCAGACAGTTTTCGCCCGTTGGCACTGCTGGAAGGCTTTGGCCCACAAGAAACAAAGCCCTTTCACTACCAACTCGACCACCTCGGCACACCGCAGGAACTGACCAACCCCGAAGGCGAAATCGTCTGGTCCGCGCACTACCGCACCTACGGCGAAATAGCCCGCCTCGACGTAAGAAAAATCGACAACCCGCTGCGCTTTCAGGGCCAATATTTTGATGCGGAAAGCGGGCTGCACTACAACCGCCATCGCTACTACAATCCGGATATTGGACGCTACCTGACGCCGGACCCGGTGAAGCTGGCGGGTGGGATTAACGCGTACCGGTACGTGCCGAACCCTACGGGGTGGGTGGATCCGCTAGGGCTGAGTAATTGTCCTGGTAGCGGTGGATGCAAACCCAGCGCGACTATAGAACCATCCAAACCAAACGTTGATGACGGAGTACCTGCTCTGCCTCACTTGGCGAGAGCTGAACGACAGGCAAGAATAGGTGAACTAACAGAGTCGAATGCCAAGCAGAGAGTGTTGAACTGGGAAAAAAAATACAATATGCATGCCACTGAAAAGCATGGCCCCGAAATACCAGACCATGCTCTAAAACAACGCTCTATAGACGGTACAAACCCAACCACAGGCGAGAAAGAGCCGATAAATTCAAGCTCTCAATTTAAAACTTGGAAAATGCAACTCCACGCTATAAACAAGGCCCTAGGTAAAATGCAAAGCAATTCGCCATCACCGACAGGTTTCGATAAGCAGGGCAATCCTGTGGTTATAGTTGAATTGCCTGGAGCAGGTCGAGGTTACAAACCTAACAGCAAAAACCCAAAAAACCCAAAATATATAGAAAACATGGATAGAGCTGAAATCAGATTTGATAAAAACAACCCAACTCGACCATTCACCGCATTTCCTAAGTGAGCAACCAATGTTGAAGTCTCCTTTCATGGACATACCCTACGCTCCCAGCATTTCTCACATATTAGGAGCGCTATCGATTTACGACCTTGAAGACACCGTCGGCGAAGCACTGTGGAAATATGATCCAAACGATGAAAAACAGAGAGAAACAATCATTATCGAATTCATTTTAAAAGACCTCATGTATCTTTCTTACAGACATCGCTTCGTATTGATATCGGCGCTCAAGGATGCTCTAGATTCACCTGATTTTAACTTCACTAAAGAATTTGAGAGTGATTATGACGAGTACATAACGATGGCCTGGGACGAAACAGAAATAGTAAACCCCCGCGGTTTCTTCGCAGATATTTACCGATTAGCCAACGAGGTATGGAAAGACGACCTCCAAAAAGCCGGCCTGGAAGACCAATCAACATGGTGAAAGCGCCACCTACTTCACTGAACGTCCTGATCACTGTGGCAAGCCTGCTCGCCACATGAAAAGTGCCACCGGGGCGAGGCTACAGGCCAGACACGAAGGATCCACACAACCCTACGTTCAATCCTTCTATGAATGGTGCCGAGGTGAAATTCGACAAAAAAGATAACACCAGGCCATTCACCGCATTCCCTGCCGAGAAAAAGTAATGTTGAAAGACCCGTTCTTAAATGAGCCATTCAATCCGAGCCTCAAATGGTTTATAGGCGTGTTTGATGTTTATGACCGAGAGCAAGAGCTTGGTGAAGAGCTTGAGAAATACAATCCAAATGAAAAAGGAGACAGAGAAAAGCTCATAAAAACCCACGCCCTGAGCTTGGACTATCTTTCCTACAGGCATAAATACGCGTTAATTCAATACCTAAAAGAATGTCTGAACGACAAAACCTATGACTTCCAGAGCTTATTCGAAATCAACGAAGACGAAGCAGCCTCATGGCCAAGGGCCGAATGGTATGAGCTTGAGAACCCCAAGGATTTTCTAAATGAGATCTACCAGCTCGCTCATATTACTTGGAAAGACGACCTCCAAAAAGCCAGCCTGGAAGACCCATCAACATGGTAGGCACACCACCTTTCTCACTGCCCCTGTGGCGAGCGAGCTTGCTCGCGCTGGACCGCGAAGCGGTCCCAATGGGGCGGCGCGCTTTTCCTGATGTATCGGGGATTACAACATGCCTAATGACTACCGAATTTATACTGGATTTCCAAGCCCATGAACCAAGACTATCCCGAACTACAGCAATTCCTTGCAGGCTATTTCAATCAAGACTGGATGTGCGACCACAAGAACGCAGATGATGTGATTGACTTCTTCACCTCAGATGTTTCTACGGATGTACTCTTGGAAGTACGGTCAGAACTAGACAGATTAATAATGACCAACATGACGGAGCAAGAGCTTCAAGACTACTTATTCACCGACATTGGATGCTACTACTATTATCTCAACGAATGGACGGACGCTCGAACGTGGCTGAAACATGTTTCTTCAATTTTAAAAAATGATAAATCCTCAAATGAAAACAAATAAGACAGAACAAACATTGCAATGAATGAGTTTGCTCTGAGTTGGGCTGAAAAACAGCCCCAATCATGGTGGACGAGGTACTAGAGTAAACCAGTGTCTTCAGTTTTGGGGCTGCTACGCAGCCCAACGCAGGGCAAGCCTGCTCGCCACAACGAACGCACAACTTATTGTCCGCCGGACAAACCTAGAAACTTCTCGGGAGCCTATGGAAATGGGCAGAATAATTGGAGAGATAAAGATGGAAACCCAATTACCGCGCTCACGGAGTTCTAATATTAAAAAACCACCAAAACTGTCAATACTAAGAAGTTTACTTTTCACTTACTGCATTGAAAATCACGACGACCCAGAAAGAGAAACCTTCATCGCTTCAAAAAAACATAAACGATGAAAAAGAACTGTTCGAGTTATTTGATGGGCTAACCAAAACTGAGTACCTGTCATACAAGCCCGAAGAGCGTCAATGGTATATCGACACGCTAAACCACTTCCTAGGCACATCTGAAAATTTCGAGTCTGTATCTTATCTCTTTGACACCTATTTCGACGACGAAATTTCCGATAAAAGGAAATTCATGACGACACTACTTAAATGCCTTACTCGATATCAAACTGAACTTCAATAAAACAAGTAACGCCCAAAAATCCAGCCAGGAAGCCCCATCAACATGGTGAAAACACCACCCATCTTACTGAAACACCCCCATCACTGTGGCGAGCAGGCTTGCCACATGAAAGGGGCCACCGGGGCGAGGCTACAGGCCGAACAAGAAGGATCCGCAAAACCCTACGTTCAATCCTTCTATGAATGGTGCCGAGATGAAATTTCGTGAAGACGCACGCCCTTTGCCCTATTTCCCATTAAGGAATAAAAATGCTATTTCACCTATCTTCCGACAACATACTATTCGACGCGAGCTTATATTATTTCGTGGGAATCTTTGACATTTACGATAGAGAAGATACCAAGGGAGCAGAACTACACACCTATGACCCAAACAACGAAAAAGATAGAGAAAATCTAATTATCAAATATTGCCTGGACCCATACAACAAGCTTTCCTATCGTCATCGATACAAATTAATGGAAAACTTACACCTCGCATTAAATAAAGAAAATTTTGACTTCCATTCTTATTTTGAAGATGACCCAGATGAATATTCAACGATGGCCTGGGACGAAACAGAAATAGTAACCCCCCGTGGTTTCTTTGCAGATATTTACCGACTAGCCAACGAGGTATGGAAAGACGACCTCCAAAAAGCCAGCCTTGAAGACCCATCAACATGGTGAAAACACCACCCCCACCACTGAAACACCCCACCACCGTGGCGAGCAGGCTTGCCCTGCGTTGGGCTGCGAAGCAGCCCCAATAGGGAAAAAAAGAGCTACTAGTCTAAACCCGTGTCGTCTGTTTTGGGGCTGCTACGCAGCCCAACGCAGGGCAAGCCTGCTCGCCACAACAAGCCTGCTCACCCAAATAATAAGTTTGCGAACAGGAAGGCTCACCTATTGAGTGAGCCCTGCAAACCTCTCACCGCTTCGACAGCTCCATAATCATCCGACTCAACAAATAAACCCGTGGCGCCACGCTCTCCACCTCGGCATATTCCTCCGGCGTATGGATATTCCCACCCACAATCCCAAACCCATCCAACGTCGGCGTCCCGACCCCAGCTGACAAGCTCGCATCCGCCGCCCCGCCGCTGCCTTCAATGGTCAATTTACGACCCAATTCGCCATAGATCCCCTGGGCAATCGCAACCAATTTGTCCGACTCCGGCGTCTGTGGCATCGGCGGCAGGCCGCGCAGCAGGCTGGTTTTCACTTCGGTGTCCGGGATTAACTTATTGGCTGACACCCGCGCCAGGTCTTTTTCGATTCGATCAAATTCTTCCGGCAGTGCCGCGCGCACGTCGGCTTTGGCGGTGGCTTGGTCAGGGATGACGTTGGTGCGGTCGCCGGCTTTGATCACGGTGAAGTTGATGGTGGTTTTCTTCTCTTCATCGCCGAGTTTGCCCAACTGCAGGATCTGGTGCGCCGCTTCCATGGCAGCGTTGCGGCCCAACTCGGGGGCGACGCCGGCGTGGGCGGCTTTGCCTTTGACTTCGACCACCGCAGTGGCGCTGCCTTTGCGCCATACCACCAGGCCGTCGGCTGGGCGGCCGGGTTCCAGGTTCAAGGTGACGTCGTGGGCCTTGGCGGTTTTGCGGATTAGTTCGGAGGCGGCTTCTGAGCCGGTTTCTTCGCTGGCGTCGAGCAGGAAGGTGATTTGCGCGTAGTCCTTGAAGCCCTGGTTTTTCAGGACTTTGAGCGCGTAGATGCCGGCGACGATGCCGCCCTTGTCATCCATCACGCCGGGGCCGTAGGCGCGGCCATCCTTGATATGAAACGGGCGCTCGGCGGCCGAGCCTTCCTTGAACACGGTGTCCATGTGCGCCATCAGCAGGATTTTGGCTTTGCCGGTGCCCTTGAGGGTGGCGATCACATGGCTGTTGTTGGCCGTTTTGTCCGGCACCAGTTCAATGCTGAAGCCGAGCTGCTTGAGCTCATCCACGGCAATGTCGCGCACTTGGGTCAGGCCCGGCTCGTAGCCTGAACCCGAGTCGATATTCACCAGGCGCTCGAGCAGTTTCAGGGCCTCGGCCTTGTACTGTTCGGCATCCGCCTGGATTTGTTTGTGGGGTTCGGCGCTGTAGGCCGGCACGGCGAAGGACAAAGCCAGGGTGGCGGCCAGAAGGGTACGGGAGAAGGTGAAGAGCATGGACCGATCCTTGTTGTTGTGGGGAGGTGCTGCGCTACCCTACCCCACTAAACCGAGCGTAACCAACTGCCTTGCACCGAACTGACGCGGTTGCGCCCGCTGCTCTTGGCCTCATACAGCGCCTGGTCGGCATCGTTGAGCCAACTGGTGGAATCGGCGTGCGCCGGCTGGTACGGCGCCAGGCCAATGCTCAAGCTGGCGCGCAGGGTCGGGTCTTGCGCATAGGCCAGTGCACTGAAGCGGTCACGCAAAGCGTCCATCACCTCGGTGGCGCGGTTGAGCGGCATGCCTGGCAAAATCACACAGAACTCGTCGCCGCCATAGCGCCCGGCCAGGTCGGACGCGCGCAGGTTCTGGCGCAACACCTTGCTGAGTTGGCGCAGCACGATGTCGCCGGTGACATGCCCGTAGGTGTCGTTGATGGTTTTGAAATGGTCGATGTCGATCAGCGCAATGGCCGCGCCCACCTGTTCACGGCGGCAACGCTGAAACTCGATTTCCAGATGGTCCTTCCAGGCGCCGTGATTGAGCAGGCCGGACAAGCTGTCGGTGCGGCTCAAGGCCAGCAACTCGCGTTTATGGCGGGCCAGGGTCACGGCCTGGCGGTAGCAGATCCAGCCCAGCGCCAGGGGATACAGCATCAGGATCGGCAGGCACGCATACAGTTGCGCCTCGCTGGTCACCGCGACAAACGCCGGCGCGAACACCAGCAAGGCGGCGCCGACGCCCAGCCCCTGCGCCACCCAGCCGGCGAGCATAAACCGCGGCCCGCCGATGGCGACGTTGTTCATGGTCATCATCGACAGCGTGGTCACGCTGGGCAGCGGGTTGAAGTGCATGGCACCGACCCAGAACCCGCCGCAAAACGAATCGAAGAGCAAATTACGCCGTTCGCTGTGCAGTGAGTTGCTCGCCCGGCGCGACAGCTGGTAGGCCAGATGCGGCCAGACAAAGGCGTTAATCAGCATCCAGGCCCACACCCACAGCGACGGGTGCAAGGGGTACATGCCGAAGAGCACGCAGACAAAACCGAGCGTCAGCCCCAGAAGCCGCGATTTGAACAGGCGCGAAGCGAGCGGAAGTCCATTTCCTCCGACGGCTGACATGGTGGGGTGCAATCCTGGATGAGTGCCTGGAGTCTATCAGGGTAACGTCAAAGCGCCACTACTGCTTACCTGCTAATACTTCAGTGCGAAAACCCACGCGCCAACATCAACGCAACACCCAATAGCAGCACCGCGGTGATCCGTTGCAACAGCACCCGGCGCTTGGGGTTTTCCAGTACGTGCTTGATACGCTGGCCGAAATAGCAGTACAGGCAGCCACTGGCAAACTGCAGGGTCAGAAACGTCAGCCCGAGAATGGCAATATCCGCCGCCGAGCTGTGCTCGCCTGCACCTGCAAACTGCGGGAACACGGCACTGAACATGATGATGGTCTTGGGGTTGGAAAACCCCGTGAGCAAGCCCTTGCCAAACAGACTGCGCGAGCCTTCCACGGCGCCGCCCTGGTTGATCGACACACCGCTGCTGGTCCACTGCTTGTAGGCCAGGTACAGAATATAGGCCACGCCGACAAACTGGATGGTCTGGGTAATGGCAAGGTTGCCCTTGATCAGTTCCGAAAAGCCCACGGCAAAGATCAGGATGGAAATCAGGTAGGACACACTGGCGCCGATCTGCGCCGGGATCGAACTGCGCAAGCCGTCCTTCAAGCCCAGGCTTAACAGCAACAGGGTCATGGGGCCGGGGCTGAAGGTCATGGTGGCGCAAAACAGCAGGAAGTAGAGAAACGAAGACAGCGTTAACGCACTTGTCATGGGCCGGAACCTTGGAGTGATAAAAACAACAACGGGGCGCGCTTAAAGATCGCGCCCCTGGGCCTGTCAGGCGACGGCAATTTCAGTGGTCAGGGATTCGCGGTACATCAGCGCCAGGTCAGCCAGGGCAGC
Organism: Pseudomonas sp. 58 R 3; assembly: GCF_900006605.1. Taxonomy (NCBI): domain Bacteria; kingdom Pseudomonadati; phylum Pseudomonadota; class Gammaproteobacteria; order Pseudomonadales; family Pseudomonadaceae; genus Pseudomonas; species Pseudomonas sp. 58 R 3. Next base: position 7,411 of record NZ_CVTT01000005.1, read on the forward strand.
CTTGGCGGTCTGGTTGCGGGTTTCGAACGCCACCAGACCCTTCCAGTTGGTTTCAACGATGGCCTGCACCACGTCGGCGTAATCACAGTTGCCGTCATGAATGCCGAAGTGCTGGTCCTGCACGCCATTGTTGTTGCTGAAGGAAATGCCCTTGATCAAGTGGTGATACTTGCGCACCACTTCGGCCGGCAGGCCGTTCTCGATGTTGGCGTGGCCCGCATCCAGGAAGAAGTACACGTTGCCATGGGCCTGCAGGCGCTCGAACACAAAGGCGTATTCGGCTTCGTGGGTGAAGATGTAGTGAAATGGCCGGTAGTTGACGTAGTTGGACAGGTTCTCCAAATAGATATCCGTGCCCTTGTCCTGCGCGTAGCTCGCCAGTTCCTGGACCGACTTGAGGTAGTGTTCCAGCGCAACCTTTTTGGCCATCAGCACCATTTTCGGCTCGACGATGCAGCCGCCGTGGATGATCAACGGCGCGCCCAGGCGGCTGGCGATATCAATCTCTTTTTTCACGTAGTCCACCGCCGCCGCGCGGAACGCCTCGACATCACTGCCCAGCGGCGCCTTGAAGTTGCCGTGGAAGATCGGCGTGACGCCGGTGGCGGCGATTTGCGCCTGCAGGCTTTCAATGCGCGCATCGGTCCAGTCATCGACCATCTCGCCGAACAGGCTGCCGTCGATGTACCAATGGGTGCAATCGCCCTCGATGGCGGTTTGCAGGCCTTTTTCGGCGCTGAGGTATTTCTGGTGCGCCACGCCGGTACAGAACGGTACGGTGGGGTTGATCAGTTTGCTTTCCATGGAGCGATTCCTTTCGTTGATGGAGGGTTAGAGTTCAATGGCCATGAAGTCGGCCTTGGTCACGCCGCAGTCAGGGCATGTCCAGTCTTCCGGCACCTCTTCCCAAGGAGTGCCGGCCGGGATTCCGTCCTCCGGAATACCCAATTCTTCTACGTACATAAAACCGCAGGGTGCGCACATATAAGTCTTCATGAGAATGCGAAATCCATTGCTCGCGTGTAAGAAACTTCGCCAATTACCGGCGAGATGGCGCGCAGTCTAGGGCAGCGTCATTGCACAAGGCAGGTAAAGTGGTGCCTAATCCTGCCTAACTTCACCGGTAAAAGCACCGGCAAAGACAAGGAAGGTTTATGTTTGTATCCGCCATCGCTTTTGTGGAAGGCACGCCCAAGGTGCAGCAGATCGTCGACGCCTTCAGCCAGGCCATCGAGGGCGGTGAATGGGCACCCGGCAGCAAGTTGCCGTCGGTGCGTGAGCTGACCCAGACCCTGGGCGTCAGCAAGTTCACCCTCAACGAAGCGCTGGACCGCCTGCGCGGGCGCCACCTGCTGACCTCAAGCCAGGGCCGCGGCTATTTTGTGGCGATGGAAACCGCACGCCCGGCCGCCGCGACCTGGGTCGACCTGCTGCCCCAGGACCTGCTCAGTGTGCTGCGCCGGCC
>NZ_CVTT01000030.1:0-87973 GCF_900006605.1 Pseudomonas sp. 58 R 3
GAAACCAAACCCCCGTCAGCTGCCCATATTTGTTGTAGCTGTAGTCCGTGACATTGCCATCAGGATCGGTCTTGCGAATGACGTCGCCCTGATCGTTACGCTCATACTTCCAAACAGCCTCACCACGGCGCACAACGCGCACGAAACCGTTGTCATGCTCGTAGGACGTCGGCTCATCGTCCCCCGGAAACAACGCCACCAAGCGTCCGGCGTCGTCGTACTGGTACGCCGTCACCGCCCCAAGCGGATCCTGCTCGACCGTCAGCCGGCCCTTGTCGTCATAGGATTTGAAGTGTTCAGCACCGTCCGNATCAATGCGCTGCACCAGACGTGCACGATCATCGTGGACATAGACTTCCTGGCTGCCATCGGCGTTATGCACCGTGACACGGCCGTCATCGGCCCAGGCATAGCGCGTATCCATCTGCGAAAAGCTGGCCCAATGGCGAACACACCGCGCCGCCTTGCCCGCTCGTTCCCATTCCCAAAAGAAACTCGCGCCACCGGCCAACCCACGCTCAAGAATGACGTGCTGCTCGTCGTACCGATAAACCTCGCTTTCACCTACAGCATTGGTCGCAGAAACCAGTCGCCCAAGGTCGTCATAGGCGTAGGAAACAACCTTCTGCTCGGTCACCCATGCAAACGGTTCATGCCCCTTGGCGCGATGAACCTGATAGTCCACCGCCACAATGCGGCCCAACTCGTACCGCAGAAACAGCGAGCGCCCCACACCGTTATCCAGCCGCTCAACCCGCCCCAAACGATCGTGAAAAACTCGCAGCCGGTTGTCATACGCATCGCTGATGGCAACCAGCACGCCATCGTGGAAGTGATAAAACCGCGACGCCTGAGCCAGCACCAACTCATCAGGCAATTCACCCAAATAAATCGCCGCTTCAGCCAAGCTATTGGTAATCGCCGGTCGAGCAGCGGTAGGCAGCACAAACTCAGTGCGGCGATTTTCATGATCGGTCCACACCACCGACTCACCGGAAACACAAAGCCTGTGCGCCAGCGAATGACTCCAGCCAAACCCCAACCCGCCATCCACTTCCACCGCGCTGGTGCGATACACCCGCTTCCACTCAAACGGCAAAATTCCGTCCAACGTGCCATCAGTGAGGGTCAGCAATTCCTCGCCGGTGACCATCGACACCGGGCAACCATTGGTAACGGTTTTGTCCGCCGGGGCCGCCGCATCGCCATTGAGGTTCTTACCCGAAGCCGGAACATCATCCACAGACTCTTTCTGCTTCAGCACCGCCTTCTGCCGCGCCCGCCAGCGCATTTGCAGCGTGCCTTGCTTCAACCCGCCAACCACACCGCGAACTGCCACCGCCTTGTAACGGTCCACCGCCTGCATGAATGTGGTCAGAATCCCGAGCAGGCTCCTGACAAAACCCACCGCGGCCTCCAGCACCCGCGCGCCGTATTTGGCCAGCCGCAAGCCGAGATAAGCCACGCCCGCCGCCGGCAACGCGATGGTCAGTACTGCGCCGATCACCAGATCAATCAGCAGCGGCACTACAAACCCTGCCGCTGTCTCCGCGATTTCGCCGGGTGGCAGCGCGTCCAGCCACAGCATCGCGGTGCGCAATATCAGGTACAGCGCGGCCTCATCGCTGGCCAGTAACATGGCCTGTTCCATGACCTTGGGCGTATCGGTGGCCAACTGCGCCAACTTGGCGGCCTCGGCGCCGAGTTGCTCAGCGAATTTCAGCGGGTCTTCAAGAATCGCCTGCACCTGCTTGATGCTGTCCCACACGTCGCGGATTGCTGCCCAACTGCCCGCCAGTACACCGTTGCCAATCACGCTGGCGGTCGATTGCTGCCAATAGGGTTTGAAATCTGTCCACTGCTCGCGCAGCCAGTGCTCCAGGTCGGCCGTCAGCCCTGCGTAAGAGGCAAACAGCGCGTCCACTTGCTGCGCAGAAACGCCGCCCTGTACCCGCACCTGATAGCGCCCGCCAGCGGCGCAAAAATGCGAGCCCTTGCCGTGCTCATCGAGCATGACAAGCGTGGAACTGCCGTCATCCAGCCCGACAACCTCAACGGGGATATCGCCGATCGGCACCTCATATACCGATTCGAACAGGCTCTGGATTTTCAGCTCGCCGCCCGCCGGGCACTGGGCCACGGTGGAAAAGCCCATGTCAGTCATACTCACGGACTGCTGCGCATCGCCAACCCGCAGCACGCGGTCCATGCCCAGCAGCAACGGCATGTCCGCCGCATGGCTGAGCGTATCCAACGCCCGCGCATACCAGGCGCCCATCTGCTGGCGATACTCCGCCAGGCTCTGATGAAAGCCATTGAGCTCATGTTCGATAAAGGCGATGTGGGCGGCGTTGGTCATCCGTGACGTCTCGGCAAAAAGGGCAAGGCGTCGGAGTCTGCTGCAGGAAAAAGCCGCTGGACGAATGGTTGGAAAAATCAGAATGGGATGACGCGGGACGGGTAAAAACCGCGAAAAACTATCCCGAAGGACTACGCGAAAAAGCGACCCGGCTCATTGCAATAAAGGCATGCAAATAAAAATGACTCTCATCCTTGCCCGATTTGGCGACATGGCCGTCATGGTTAATAGAACCTCCATTACGCAGGATTTCCCATGTCGCGCCTTGCTCGTCCCTTGCACCCACTGGCCCTGTCAGTGGCTATGGCTTTTGCCGCTGTGCCGTTGTTCGTCGTCCAGCCATCCTTTGCCGAAGAAACCGGCAGCACGTTGCGCCGGTTCTTGATTCCCGCCGGTGACTTGAGCCAATCCCTCAATAGCCTTGCCGAACAGGCCGGGCTGGTACTGGCGTTTGATCCAGGCTTGACGCGCGGCAAGCACAGCAACGGTGTGAGCGGGCAATACGACACCGACGTGGCACTCGCGCAATTGCTCGCGGGCAGTGGCTTGCAGGCCATCAAGATCTCCGCCGACCGTTACCGCCTCGAAGCGATCCCGGACGAAGGCGGCGCCATGCAGTTGCAGGCCACCACCATCAGCGGCGCCTACCAGAGCGAAAGCCCGACCGGGCCGGTGGCGGGTTATGTCGCCACCCGCAGCCTGTCGGGCACCAAGACCGATACCGCGCTGATCGAGACGCCGCAGTCGATTTCGGTGGTCACCAAGGACCAGATGCGTGCGCAAAACGCCGAAAGCCTCAACCAGATCCTGCGCTACAGCGCTGCCGTGGTGCCGGAGACCCGTGGTGCCACGGCGTCGCGTCTTGATCAGTTGACCATTCGTGGTTTCGCCCCGGCTACCTACCTCGATGGCTTGCGCATGCCATCGAGCCGGGATGCCTTGCCGCAGAAAGACGCCTTCGACCTGGAGCGCGTCGAAGTGCTGCGCGGCCCGGCCTCGGTGCTGTACGGGCAGGGCACGCCAAGCGGGGTGATCAACATGGTCACCAAACGGCCACTGGACACGCCGTTTCATGAAATCGGCGTGGAGTACGGCACCTTCAACAAGAAGCGCACCACCTTCGATCTGAGCGGCCCGCTTGATGATCAAGGTGTGTATGCCTACCGCGTGGCGGGGTTGTTCGATGACGCCGATGGCCAGGTCGAACACACCGAAACCCGCCGCCAGTCGCTGTCCAGTGCCTTCACCTGGCGCCCGGACGATGCCACCTCGCTGACCTTGCTCGGGCATTTCCAGAAAGACCCGAAAGGCGCGTCCTACGGCTCGGTGCCGGCCTGGGGCTCGGTGCTGCGCAGCCCTACGGGACGCAAGATCGATGTGGACTTCTATGACGGTGAAAAGAACTTCGAGAAAAGCGACCGCGAGCATTACTCCCTCGGCTATGCCTTCGAACATCACTTCAACGACGTGTGGACGGTGCGTCAAAATGCTCGTTACCTGCGCGCCGAAGGCGTCTACCGCAGCATCTACAACAGCTACCTGATGGGCGATTACCGCACCTCCAAGCGCTCGACCATCGCTGCCGATGTGGACATGGATGCCTACACCCTCGATAACCAGGTGCAGGCCAAATTCGACACCGGGCCGTTGCAGCACACGCTGTTGATGGGGCTCGATTACCAGAACACTCGCACCGACACCAAGACCGGCTATGGCAGTGGCCCGGACCTGGATATCTTCGACCCGGTCTACGGCGCGCCGGTCACCACGCCCGCGTTCATCACCGACGCCACGGCGCGCAGCGAGCAGACCGGTGTTTACCTGCAAGAGCAAATAAAGTGGGACCAATGGGTGCTGTTGCTCGGTGGTCGCTATGACTGGGCCAGCACCGACAGCACCACCAAAACCATCAGCTCCGGCGCCAAGAGCAAGTCGTCGCTGGACAGCAAGGCGTTTACCGGACGGGTCGGCCTGGTCTACCTGTTCGATAACGGCCTGGCGCCGTATGCCAGCTATGCGGAGTCGTTCAACCCGCAATCGGGCACCGGTTACGGCGGTTCGGTGTTCAAGCCCACCGAAGGCAAACAGTATGAAATCGGCATCAAGTACCAGCCGCCGGGCAGCAACAGCTTTATCACCGCAGCGATTTTCGACCTGCGCCAATCCAACGTACCGACCATGGACCCGGACCCAACCCACCTGTGCGGCAGTGGCCGCTGCCAGATCCAGGACGGCGAACAACAGTCCCGTGGCTTTGAACTGGAAGGCAAGGCCAGCCTGAATGACAACCTGGACATTACCGCGGCTTATGCCTACCTGGACAACCGCGCGAGCAAATCCAAAAGCACCGTTCGCTACGCGCCGATCAGCGATGTCGGCACCGGGCCGGCGGTTCCCGTTGAGGGCACCACCACCTACGGCGTACCGCGCCATACCGCCTCGGCGTGGGCCGACTACACCTTCCACGACGGCCGGCTCAAGGGCTTCGGCGTGGGCGCCGGCGCGCGGTATGTGGGGTCGTCCTGGGGCGATACCGCCAACACCCTGAAAGTGCCGGGTTACACCTTGATGGATGCGGCGCTGCACTACGACATCCCGAATATCGCCAACCCCACGGACAACCTGCGCCTGGCGCTGAACGCCACCAACCTGGCGAACAAGGAATACGTGGCTTCGTGCTACTCCTATTCGTGGTGCTGGTATGGCTCGCAACGCACCGTGCAGGCGAGCGCCACCTACCAGTGGTAGTAATTGCCGATAAGGCAATTTAATGGCCCCTTTGTAACAAAATCCCCGCCAAAATCACTTTTATTTTCAGGTGGTTAGGTGGGGATGCAAATGCGCACTGTTGGAATGATGCTGATCGCCTGTTCCCTGGTCGGCGGCGCGGCGAGCGTGCAGGCCCGAGAGTTGCGCGAGGGCGACAAGTACATGTGCAGTTGGGGCGCCGGCACCGCCGCCAGGGCTCAGGAACTCAAGCTGTCGGGCGTGTCGCTGTATGCCGCGCGCCAGAAGATCCAGACCATCAAGTTCAGCAAGTCGTGGATGCGCATGATGGCCATGGGCATCACCGAGCAGACCTACGACAGCCGCTCACGGCTCAAGCCCGAGGTCATCCGCCAGAGTTTTTATCAGGACTGCCTGCGCTACAAAGTGGCGCGTAAATGATCGCTGCGCCGGTTCAGCGTGACAGCGGCGAACCGGCGTCCTCCTGGAAAAACGCTCGGGCTATTTCGATAAAACGCCGATTGGCCTGCGACAGGTACTCATTAGCGCGCCAGCACAGGTTGAAGTGCATGAACTGCGCGGGCTCGAAGGAAACGCCCACCAGTCCCGCTTCCTGGATTTGAACCGAACGCAAGAGGGTGGACGCGCCCATGCCGTTGCGCGTGGCGGCGATCACCAGCGGCACGAAGTTGCTTTCCAGGGCAATGCTGAACTGCACGCTGGCGTTGCTGCAAAAAGTATCCAGCAGGTGGCGTTGCAGGAAGGTGTTGTCGAACACCAGCATGGCCTGATCCTGCAAGCGTTCTGCCGGGATCGAGGCGAACCCGGCCAATGCATGCTCCTGGTTCATGCACAGCACCATCTCATCACTGCCGAGCCATTCCGATTGCCACTGCGGATTGACCCGCCGTGACTCCAGCAGCGCCACGTCAATGTTGCGTGTGGCCAGGCGTTCGCTGATGTCATCGGCACTGCCCTCCACCACATGCATGGCAATCCCCGGATAGCGCGCGCGAAACTGCATCAGCAATTCGGGAATATGCCGGATGCCGTACATGGGCGGCACGCCGACGCGGATTTCGCCGCTGTGCAATTGGTCCAGGTCCTGCAGTTCACGGCGGGCGCCGGCAAGCCCCTGCAAACATTTTTCGGCGTGGGCCAGAAACAGTTGGCCTTCGGCCGTGACACTGATCTGGCGCGTGGCCCGGTTGAACAGCGCCACCCCCAGCTCATCTTCCAAGCGACTGACCGCCATGCTCAGGGCCGGCTGTGCTACGTGCAAGGCCTGCGCGGCTTTAGTGAAACTGCCTTGGCGAGCAATCTCTACGCAGTACTCCAGCGCTTTAAGATTCATAGAGCTCACATAACAAAGAATGATAACAGGCTTCACAAATGGATATTTTTTGTGATGAGCGCAAGTCTATAACCTGTCGTCATTCTTCTCCATGCCGGATTTCATCATGCCCCGTGACCCTCGCTTTTACTGGCCTGTAACGCTGATCGTCGGGGCTTTTGGCGGCAGCCTTGCCCACTGGGCGGGGTGGCCTTTGCCTTGAGTGATAGGTTCATTGCTGGCAGTGTTGCTGACACGTTGCGGCGGCGGCCTGATACCGCAAGTACCTCACGGGCGCAAGGCCGGGCAGTTGATTGTGGCGGTGGCCATCGGTTGCCACTTCACCTTGCCGGTCATGCAGGAAGTGGCGGCCCACTTTGGCTTGATCGGCATGGCCGTCCTGCTGACGCTGGTGCTGGCACTGTGCTCGGTATTGGTCTTGCATCGGTGGGGCGTACCGCTGCCCACCGCATTTTTCGCGTTGATGCCTGCCAATTCCACCGAGATGGTGCACCTGGGCCAGCAGCGCCAGGCCGACCCCCGTTTCATCGCCGCCGCCCACAGTCTGCGGTTGTTGCTCATTCTGCTGGCAGTGCCTGCTGTTGCGAAGTTTGGTGTGGCACATAGCGTTGCGCGCACGGCGTTGCCGGTGGTCTGGCCGTGGCTGATCTTCCTCCTGGCCATGGGCTTGCTGGCGGCGTTGGCGTTCAAGCGTTGCAACCTGCCCAATCCCTGGACGTTTGGGCCGTTGCTGATCTGTGCGGTCGGTGTGGGTTGCAACAATCTGTCGATGAGCATGCCCATGTGGCTCAGTGGCTGCGGGCAACTGTTGATAGGGTGTGCGCTGGGCGCCACGTTCGACCGCGACTTTTTGCGCCGCGCCCCCGGTTTTCTGTTGAAGGTGCTGTTGCTGCTGGCGGGCTCGGTGATTGCTACCGCACTGGCCGCATGGGGCCTGGGTGCCGGTTTGGGATTCTCGTGGTTGTCGCTGGCGCTGGGCATGATGCCCGGTAGCGCGCCGGAAATGAGCTTGACCGCCGAGGCGCTTGGGCTGGCAGTGACATTGGTGACGGCGATGCAGATTATCCGCATGTTACTGATCCAGGCCGCGTGCCTGCCGCTGTATCGCTTGCTTGATCGAGCGTTGCGGGCACAAACACCGGCCAGTGCAAAATCTGCGTAAGCCTGTCCAACTTTGCCTTGGCGCTGCTGGCCATACTGGCGCCAGGTAAACCAAGAGGCACAGGCCATGACTGATTACGTATTCACCCCCGCGCCAACTCCCGCCCTGGCGGTACAGGGCAGCGACGCACGTTTCCCGCTGCGTCGCGTGTTCTGCGTGGGCCGCAACTACAGTGAACACGCCCGCGAAATGGGGCACGACCCGGATCGCGAACCGCCATTTTTCTTTATGAAACCGGCGGATGCGGTGGTGCCGGCCGAAGGCGTGATCGCCTACCCGCCGCTGACTGCCGACCTGCACCATGAGGTGGAACTGGTGGTGGCCATCGGCAAGGGTGGGGTGGATATCAGTCCTGACGACGCTTTGTCCCACGTATGGGGGTATGGCGTCGGCATCGACTTGACCCGTCGCGACCTGCAGGCCGAGGCGAAAAAGCTCGCGCGCCCGTGGGAGTGGGGCAAGTCGTTTGATGAGTCGGCGCCCAGCACCGCTTTACAACCGGCGAGCGTCATCGGTCACCCGGCCAGCGGCAAGATCTGGCTCAAGGTCAATGGTGAGCAGCGCCAGGTCGGCGACCTGGCTGACCTGATCTGGTCGGTGAGTGAAATCATCAGCTACGCCTCAACATCCATGGCGCTCAAGGCCGGTGACCTGATCTTTACCGGCACCCCGGCAGGCGTCGGCGCGTTGCAGCGTGGAGACGTAGTGACCGCCGGCATCGACGGCATCGGCGAGTTGAGTTTCACCCTCAGCCAGGGTTGAGGCTAAAGTGGTGCCCAGGCCATTCGAGAGACCGTTATGCCAGGCACCCGCGTCACCACCTATGGCATGGAACAACGCAGCGACCGCCCCGACTTCTATATTCGCGACAAGCGCGGGCGGGCGGCGCTGACCAGCCCGCATCGGCATGAGTACTTCCAGATCCAGATCAACCTTGGCGGCGACACCGTGCAACATATCGGCGGCGCGGTGCGTCCGTTCCCGCACAAAGCCATGGCGTTTATCCTGCCCCATCGCCTGCATGTGATTCCCCACCCGCAAGACGGCGAGTTCATGCTGATCAACTTCAGCCAGGCGTTCTTCCTGCCGCAGTTGACCTGCGACCCGCTGGACCTGGAAGACATCCCCATCAGCCAGGCGCCGGAACTGTCACCGTTTCGTTTTCAGGAGCACCTGGACTTCATCCTTGACGACGCGGACTTTGAGCAAGTGCACACCTGGCTCGGCCATATGCGCACACTGGACGCCCAGCGCACCTTCGGCGCCCGTGAGCGCTTGAAAGGTTACTTGTTCCAACTGGTCGGGTTGGTTTGCCAGCAGTACGCCGAACCCTTGCAGGCGTTTGCTGCCAATAACGCCACCCGGCGCGGACGCAAAGACGCCCTGGCACGGGTGCACGGCTACATTCGCGAGCATCTGCACGAGCCGGGCCTCAATCTTACTGACGCGGCGGCCGCTGCGTTCCTGTCACCCAACTACCTCACCCATTTGCTGCGCAAAGAAACCGGCAAACCCTTCTCCCAGTGGGTGCTCGACCGCCGCATGCAATTGGCGCGCACCTTGTTACTGAACACGGCGCAGATGATCGGTGCCGTTGCACTGCGTTGCGGGTTTACCGACGAGGCGTACTTCTCTCGCTGTTTTCGCAAGGCCCATGGCCTGGCGCCAGGGCAGTTTCGGCGACAACAACAGGCAAAACCCCTGTAGTCGAGCGCCTTCTCTTACAAATCCACGACAATCTATGTGTTTCTATTTACATACAATTGCGTGCATCCCCTGAGGAGGCATCTATGCAAACCTTTATTCGGCTGGCGACGCTGGCGGATATCGACACAGTGTTCGCCATTCGCACCGCCGTGGTGCAGAACCACTTGAGCCGTGAGCAGATGGCGGATCTGGGCATTACCCCACAGGTGCTGGCCGACAGCATCCGTGAAGCGCCGTGCGTGTGGCTGGCAGAAGTGGCGGGCGAGCCGGCGGCTTTTTCGATGGTCAATTTTGACAGCGGCGAGGTATTTGCGATGTTCGTACTGCCCGCCCATGAAGGCCGGGGCCTGGGCCGCCAACTGATGGCGGTGGCTGAAGCCGCGCTGTTTGAGCACCACCCGACGCTGTACCTGATCACCGACGGGCGCGATGAGATCCGCGCCAACGGGTTCTATCAACGGCTGGGCTGGACGCAGGTGGGCCGGGTCGAGGGCGACGATGTGCGGTATGAAAAGAGCAGGGCACCTTAACTCATGAACCCGGCAGAATCCCCGTCCTCCAACGGCCTTCGCTATGCGGCGATGGGGGTTGTGTGCGCGGCGGTGCTGCTGGGCGTCTTGTTTATGCGTTTCAATGCTCGGGTCGACCTGGAACGGCAAGAGGCCGCCGAACGCTTGGTGCTGTGCCAACATCTTGAAAGTGTGGCCCGCGCTACTTCGACGTCCGGTCTGGAACTGCTTGAAGCCTGTAAGCAACTCAAAAAGCGTTATAGCGAGAGTGTCGCGCCGTTATGAGTAATAACCCCATTTGAATAATGGATATATAGCCACGAAGTGCTCAGGGTTATAGCGGTTTATTGCACCAAAAAGTGGCACTTGTTGGCTTGGCCACCTTAAAAATCATGTGGTTATTGAATGACTTACGCGGCTTTTAATCCGACGAAAGGAATAAAATAATCTTGTTACAGGTTTTTACAGTCGTTACTATAGCCGGGCGTTCACCTCCCACGGTTTATGCATTTTTAAATCCCAAGTTTCCATCAGCTACTTGGGATTTTTTTTGCCCGCAATTTGACCTCGCGTCACACTTCACTGTCGGCGAACTCTGCGCGCATGCGTCCATTGCGTTTGGCCTGATACAGCAACTTGTCGACCGACTCGACGAACGCCAGCAGGTCGCTGTTGGGCGTCACGGTACGCGTGCCCACCCCCAGGCTCAGGCTCAGCAAGTTGGAAACCGGCGAAACGGCGTGTTCGATCTGCTGCTGGCAAATCAAGTGCAGGCAGCGTTGCGCCACTTGCCTGGCCGAGGCTGCATCGGTTTCGGGCAGCAACCACACAAATTCCTCGCCGCCGATACGCGCAATGAAATCCCGCGGCCGGTTAGCCGCCAACGACAAGGTGCGCGCCACCTGGCGCAAGGCTTCATCGCCCTTGATATGGCCATAGTGGTCGTTGTACTGCTTGAAAAAATCGATATCCAGAATGATCAACGACAGCGGCAACTGGCTGCGCAGCGCACTGGACCATTCGCGCTCGAGTACGGTGTCGAACATGCGGCGGTTGGCGATGCCGGTCAGGCCGTCCTGGAAGGAGTATTCCTCCAGTTGTTTTTGCAGGCGAATCAAGTGCTCTTCGGTCTTCTTGCGCTCGCTGATATCGAACATAAAGCCGATCAAGGCTTGGACTTCGTCGCCCTTGCGCACCACGTGCACCACATCGCGGATCCACACATAGTCGCCGTTGACCGTCAGTGCGCGGTAGTCGGCCTCGTGGTCCACGCCGGCGCGCGATTGCGACACGCAAAAGTTCACCACGTATTCACGGTCGTCCGGGTGCATGCGTTCGACCCAGTCATCCACGCTCACCCAGCTTTGCGGGCTCCAGCCCAGCAGTGCTTCGATCTGCGGGCCGATGTAGCTGAACGTCATGCTCTGCCAATCGATGCGCCACGGGATGGCGTTGGTCGACTCCAGCAGGGTTTTGTACACGTCGCTGTCGGGCTGGCTCGGAGGAACGATGCTCATGGCGGTCGGCTCGGGATGATGGCGAAAAGCCAAGAGCGTCTTTTGATACAGATCGTGAGTCAAGCCCTTGCCAAAGCAGCAGACGAGAGGTCGTGTGCTGGGTTTCTGACGCCAGTGCACCAGCGTTTACAGGGCGAAATGCGGCACAGGTATCACTTTTGAATTAATTGTTCAGTAGCAGGCAAAACCTTATCTATGCTGGTTGCATCACACCCACAGGGTCGAACCCAGGGATGGGGGCTCAGCATGATTGCGATCAATGAACTCAATAAGATCATGGCCTCAGGCTTCCTGCCGCTGGCTTGTGATTGCAGCCTTAACAGCGACGGTTCACTGCGCATCAGCGTGTTCGAGCCGGCGTCGGGTCGCGTCGATCTGCTGCTGACCCGGGTCTCGCCCCAAGGCCTGGACAGCATCCGTTCCATCTCAAACCTTATTGGCGAACTGCGCACGGAGATCAAGGCCGGGCGCCGTGGTTTTGCGGCGGTAGGTTAGCTGTTCACGGTGCTGGTTAAGGTGTCGACTGCGCCGTAGTAGCGCCAGCAGCAATGCCGGTGTTCAGGCAGGATCACGCAGCCGCTCAGGCTGACAATCAGCAGGGCGGCAACCAGCATAGAGAGTCGACGGGTCATGATATTTCCTCATTGTGTGTTCTGCGTTACGTCTTGAACGCAACCACCTGCACAAATCCGTCGCGATACTTTCAAACATTTCATCCAGCGCATTCATCCTCTGAGCAATACTTCCAGCGTCGAGAAAAAACTTGGGTTTCTCGCGACGGATTTCCCTGTGCCCAGCGTTCAACCCATCAGATGCGAACATTTTCGTCCGCCGTATGAAGGAGTTGCCATGAACCCACTGGCCAAATTGCGCTACGCCTTGCTGGTCCCGCTGGCCTTCGCCGCGCTTGTCAGCACCCCGACCTTCGCCCAGACCGAAGTGATCATTCGCCAGGCCCCACCGGCGGAGCGCGTCGAAGTGATCCCGGCTGAACGCCCGGGTTTCGTCTGGGACCGTGGCCACTGGCAATGGGAACATGGCGCCTATGCCTGGGTGCCGGGCCACTGGCAGGAAGTGGTGCGTAACGCACGCTGGGAGCCTGGGCACTGGGAATCCCGTGGCCCCAACTGGTACTGGCGCGAAGGGCACTGGATCCGCTGAAACCTCTTAGCCCCCGGACCGAGTATTACCTGATTGAAAGACACTGATCCGGACGTTGAGCTACTGGCACGTATCGGCAACAACGAACCTGCGGCCGTCAACGAAATGGTGACGCGCAAGCTGCCGCGCCTGCTTGCGCTTGCCGGTCGGCTGTTGGGGGATGCCGACGAAGCCAGAGACGTGGCCCAGGAAAGCTTCCTGCGCATCTGGCGCCAGGCGGCCAACTGGCGCCCCGGCGAAGCGCGTTTTGACACCTGGCTGCACCGCGTGGCGCTCAACCTGTGCCATGACCGCTTGCGCCGGCGCAAGGAACGCCCGTTGAATGAGAACGAGGCGCTGGAACTGGCGGACAGCGCACCTTCGCCGGATGAACAGTTGGAAACGGCGGACCGCAGCGCCAGGATGGCCGCCGCCCTGGCGAGCTTGCCCGAGCGCCAGCGTGAAGCCATTGTGCTGCAGTACTACCAGGAGCTGTCGAACATCGACGCCGCGGCCCTGATGAACATCAGCGTCGAGGCACTGGAGAGCCTGCTGTCGCGGGCCCGACGCCAGTTGCGCAGCCAACTTGCCGACACACCCGGGCTCGCCCGCCCAGGAAGGGGAAAACCATGACACCTGAACGCTTTGCGCACTTGGCTGACGCCTACGGTGCCAGCCTGCATCGCTGGCCCAGCGCCGAACGAGCCGCTGCCCAGGCATTGCTCGACAGCGGCAACCCTCAAGCCCGCGAGGCATTGCGCGAGGTCGGTTGGCTCGATGCCCGGTTGGACAGCCACCCGCTTGTGTTCAACGAACCGGCCCTTGCGCGACAGATTCGCGAGTCTGCCCCGCGACGGCCGTCGTTCTGGTCGCGCTATGCCAACTGGCTGTCGCCCGCCGGGTTGGTGGGCGTGGGCATTGCCGGCATTGCCGCCGGGGTGCTGGTGGCGTCACTGAGTGTGCCGTTGCCGATGCTGTCATCCGACGTGCTGCCCAGCGTCTTCGATCAGGGCGACGCCGATGTCGTCTTCACCGTCAACGCCGAGGAAACCGAGCAATGACCCCAACATCCCTTAAACCCTGGTTGGTCTTTTCGGTACTGCTCAACGTGTTTTTGATCGGCGGTGTGGGCGGCGGCCTCTATCACTGGATGGCCACTGCCAAGCCCGCCGAAGCGGTGGTCAACCAGCACGGTCTGCGCCAGGCGATGATCAAGTTGCCGATGGAGCGGCGCAAGGAATTGCGTCAGTTGCTGCGCCACAACCGCGCCGACAGCCAACCGCTGATCATGGCCGGTCGCGAAGCACGCCTGGGGGTGATCAAGCAGCTCGAAGCACCGACGCTGGATCGTGAGGCACTGGTGACTGAACTGGCCAAGGCCCGCGAGGCGGATGCGGCGCTCAGAGCATTGGTGGACTCGACGCTGGCGCAGTTCGCGAGCAATTTGCCCCAGGATGAGCGGCAGAAACTGGTCGAAGCGCTGTACCAGCGCGGGCAGGCCAAAAACCGTGAGAAGCTGCCGCAGGTGGCCGGGGCCAGGCCGCGTTCTTGAACGGTTGCTCACATCCAGCTGATGCCATGCGATCCAATTGTGGGAGCTGGCTTGCCTGCGATGCAGGCGCCTCGGTCTATCTGGCTTTAAGCGGCAGCAGGGTAGAGAGTGATCCAGTACGCGTTGGGTGGGGCGGGATTTGCAGCCGCTGCGGTGTTCGTCAAATCCTTTGTCGAACGGCAGAGCAGGGAATCAGAGGCGGCGCACGAAGGACTTGACGATGTGCCGGGTGGCATCCGTGGTGTCTAGCTCGTCTATGGCGCCATAGGCGTGCCACCGGCAGTCAATGATCTCGTTGCAAGGGCGCGCCTCGCTGATGTTGACCACCGAGGCCTCGAACACGTGATGCACGGTGTCGCGGGCCTTCAACTCCTGCAAGTACAACAAACCATCCACATTCAACCCGGTTTCTTCTTCCAGCTCGCGTGCGGCGGCGCCGACCGGGCGCTCGTCACGCTCGACCTTGCCGCCCGGCAGCGCCCATTTGGAGCGGGCCTTGCGCACGAAGAGGATATGCCCCTCGTGTTCACAAATAACGGTTGCACGGATTTTCAATGTCTACACCTGCCTGGCTCAGCGACTGTCATGAAAGTGTAATTCAATTGTCATGCTGATTGAGGCTGGCATGCACCAGCGGTGATGTGGATACTGCCCCCTTGATGAAAACGGACGAGGACAACTGATGAATACCGTACGTTGGGGCATGATTGGCTGTGGCAGCGTCACTGAACTCAAGAGTGGACCCGCTTTCTACAAAGCGCCAGGTTCGGCGCTGGTGGCCGTGATGGGGCGCCGTGAAGAAGCGGTGCGTGATTATGCGGCACGCCACGGCATTGCCCGCTTCTATACCGACGCCCAGGCCTTGATCGACGACCCCGAAGTGGACGCGGTGTACATCGCCACACCGCCCGACAGCCACCTCGAATACAGCTTGATGGTGGCGGCAGCCGGCAAGCATTGCTGCGTCGAAAAGCCCATGTCGCTGAATGCCGAGCAGAGCGCCTTGATGCAGCGCACCTTCGAGCGGGCGGGGCTGCATCTGTTTGTTTCCTATTACCGCCGTTCGTTGCCGCGCTTCCAGCAAATACGCGACTGGCTGCAGGCCGGGCGCATCGGCGACTTGCGCCAGGTGACCTGGAGCTTGTGCAAGCCGCCGGCCGCCGCCGATGCCAGCGCTGCCAACTGGCGCACCGACCCGACCATTGCCGGTGGCGGCTACTTTGCCGACCTGGCCAGCCATGGGTTTGATTTGTTCCAGTACCTGGCCGGCGATATCGTCGAGGTCACCGGGTTTACCGCACGCCAGGCCGGCAATTACGCCGCGGAAGATGCGGTAACGGCCTGCTGGACCTTCGCAAACGGCGCGCTGGGCATGGGCTGCTGGAACTTTGTCGCCGACCGGCGCGAAGACCGCGTGGAGTTGATCGGCAGCCGTGGCCGCATCACCTTTGCCGTGTTTGAAGACCAGCCGTTACGCCTGGAAAGTGAGGTGGATGAGGTGCTGGAAATAGCCTGCCATGAACATATCCAGTGGCATCACGTACTGGCCATGAATGCGCATATTCGTGGCGAAGCCGAACATCCGTCACTGGCGATCGAGGCGCTGAAGACCGACCGGATCCTGGATAAGGTATTACAACGAAACCCCAATTTGCCCGGTTAATCGCGATATACCGGTGTTTTCTCTAAGGAATGGGCAAATGAAATATTGGATGCTGTTGTGGCTGTTACTGGCCACGAATGTGTTGGCGGCTCCGCGTAGCCAAGGGACGCCTGGGGAGTTTGATTTTTATGTGTTGTCGCTGTCATGGTCGCCGACGTTCTGCCTGACCAACCCCGGCAACGAGCAATGCACGGGCAAGGGCTACGGGTTTGTGCTGCACGGGCTTTGGCCGCAGTACGCCAAAGGCGGCTGGCCCGCGTCGTGCGATAAGCAGTCGCGGTTGTCGGCGGCCGACCTGGCCAAAGGCGCATTGATCTTCCCCACGCAGGCCTTGCTCAAGCACGAGTGGGCCAAGCACGGCACCTGCAGCGGGCTGGACCCTTCGCGTTACCTTGAAGCCACCGATACAGCCTTGGCCAACGTGCAGATTCCGCAGCAGTTGCAGCCGTTCAATGTGCCCGGTTACATGAATGCACAAGCGATCGAAAGCCTGTTCCGCCAGAGCAATCCGGCCATGGGCAACCATGGCATGGCGGTCATCTGCAAAGGCAAGGTGCTGTCTGAAGTCCGCGTGTGCCTGAGCAAAGAGCTGCGTTTTGCCGGCTGCCCGCGCAGTGTTAAAACCCAGTGCAAGGGCGGCGATATCCGCATTCCGGTTCAACGCTGATCAACTGTCCGGGTGCAACGCGATGGCGGCAGGCGCCGTTGCACTCGACGCGCCGCTGCGATCGGCCAGGTAACGCGCCGGCGGTTGGCCCACCGCCTTACGGAACATGGTGATAAAACCGCTGGCATTCTCGTAACCCAGGCCCAGCGCTCGGACGTGCTGGTGGCGCCCACGGCCACCACTGCGCGCGGAATCAGGTCGGCATCCCTGGACCGGGGCAGGTCGCGTTCTTCGAGGCGGTGACGTTGCATCGCGGGCTCGCTCTTTGGCCGAATTGCGAAATATTCTGGCTATTCTGTGCAATGCCGTGCAGTCGCGAGATCACTATAGTGAGAGCCACTCTCATTCAGGAGCTCTGCCATGCGACTCGACAGTACAACCTTCCCCGTGGTGAAAATCGTGTTTGACGCGCCGAACGAAGGCGGCCCCGAGGATGCTTTTGTGGTGTTCGAAAGCCTGCTGGCTCGCGAGCAAGCATTTGTGCTGCTGCACGAAAAAGCCGTCGACGAAAACAACCACAAGCACGCTCACGATGAGCGCAAACACGCATCGATCTGGATGAAAAAAAACAAACAGGCGCTGCGTGCCTACGTCAAAGGCATGATCCAGGTGGAACCCAGCGCCGCGCAACGCCTGGCCCTCAAGCCCTTTGCGGTGATGTTCGGCAAAGCCTGGGGCTATCCGCTGCTGGTGGTGGAATCCAGGGACCGCGCCTGGGCGCTGGCGCGGGATGTGCTCGATGAGCAGGTGTCGGATGTGGCGCATTTTTGACGTGCCCGATCGTTGCGCTATCGTTCCCATGCTCCGCTTGGGCATGCATCCTGTGACGCTCCGCGTCACGACTTCAGGTGCGGGACGCGAAGCGTCCGAGGCGGCATTCCCACGCAGAGCGTAGGAACGATCAAGGGGGTGTCCTCGCGGGCGCATTAAAGTATCCTCCGCGCCCCGCCTATCACTGATTCAATAAGAATGACCGGAAAAGACATGCAGGCACTGCTGGAATCGATCCTGGGCGAAGTTCGCCCCCTGATCGGCCAGGGCAAAGTCGCCGACTACATCCCCGCACTCGCCGATGTACCCGCCAACCAGCTCGGCATCGCCGTGTACGGCAACGACGGCTCGGCCTATTGCGCAGGCGACGCCGACACGCTGTTCTCGGTACAGAGTATCTCCAAGGTGTTTAGCCTGGTGCAGGCCATCGACCATGGCGGCGAAACCATCTGGGAGCGCCTGGGCCACGAGCCTTCGGGGCAACCGTTCAACTCCATGGTGCAGCTGGAGTTCGAACGCGGGCGCCCGCGCAACCCCTTCATCAACGCCGGCGCCCTGGTGATCTGCGACATCAACCAGTCACGCTTTGCCGTGCCGATTCTGTCGATGCGTGACTTCGTGCGGCGCCTGTCGGGCAATCCACAAATCCTGGTCAACAGCGTCGTCGCCGACTCCGAGGCCCAGCACGGCGCGCGCAACGCAGCCATGGCCTACTTGATGAAGTCTTTCGGCAACTTCCACAACGACGTCGACGCGGTGCTGCACAGTTACTTCAACTACTGCGCGCTGCAAATGAGCTGCCTGGATCTGGCCCGGGCCTTCAGCTTCCTGGCCAACGAGGGTGTGAGTGCCCACAGCGGCGAGCAGATCTTGACCGCGCGCCAGACCAAGCAGGTCAACTCGATCATGGCCACCAGCGGGCTGTATGACGAGGCGGGCAACTTTGCCTACCGTGTGGGTTTGCCGGGTAAAAGCGGGGTGGGCGGCGGGATTGTCGCGGTGGTGCCGGGGCAATTTACGGTGTGCGTGTGGTCGCCGGAGCTGAATGCGGCGGGTAACTCGCTGGCGGGGATGAAGGCGTTGGAGTTGCTGAGCGAGCGGATTGGGTGGTCGGTGTTTTGAGTGCCTGGGGATTCACGCTGATGCATAAATCCCCTTGCTGATCAGGACTTGTGAGGTTTCACGATCAGATCAAGCATCAAAAACAACGCCCCGGCAGTGATCGCGATATCAGCAATATTGAACACGCCGGTATGCGTAGGCCCCACATTCAGCACCATGTAATCCACGACATGCCCGTCGCGAAACACACGGTCGATCAAGTTGGCGATACCGCCCAAGGCAATCGCATACAGCGGCAAGACTTTACGCAGCGGCTGGCTCCAGTTGGAAAGCGACCACCACATGGCCCATGCCACCACGACGGCGACTCCAACAATAAAGATCAGCTGTTTGACCTGCGGCGGCAACGCGGCGCCCAGGCTCAGGAAGGCACCTGGGTTGAGGCTCAGTTCCAGCGCAAGGTTGAGAGGGGTGGAGCCGATTTTGAAGCTGCTGGCTTGCAGCGAAACCAGCGCCAGCAGCTTGACCAACTGGTCCACGGCAACAAAAGCAAGGCCGGCGAGGAGGGCGAAGGTGCGGCTTCGCAGAAGGGGCGATGTACTCAAGCGGTAACTTCCTGTTCCGGTCTGTCGATAGAGCCCCCGAAGATAGCTCAGGCGTTCTATCTCGTCCATCTTCAGGCGGCTGGGTGGGCTACGTTCAGGGCTTTGTCCACCAGCAGTTGCACACCTTCGAGCATGCGGCATATGCCGAGCGCGACATTGATCGTTCCCACGCTCTGCGTGGGAATGCATCTTGTGACGCTCCGCGTCACGTTGCTGGGGACGCAGAGCGTCCGGGGCGGCATTCCCACGCAGAGCGTGGGAACGATCTTCAGGCTGCCGGGTGGGCCACGTTCAGGGCTTTGTCCACCAGCAACTGCACGCCTTCGAGCATGCGGCAGATGCCCAGCGCGACATTGCGTTGGGAGCCTTCTATTTCAAACGCCAAGTGGTTGGCGATATCGCTGATGGACGCCAGGTCCTGGGAGGCGTTGACCAGCAGGGTTTCGGTGCCCAGGTCGGCGCGCACGGTGAAGATGCCTTCACTGGGTTCGGGGATGGGCTTGCCGGGGTTGAGGTAGTGGGTGATCGCACGGTAGGCCACTTCGTGCAGGGTGCTGGTGTCGTAGTCTGGCTGGCCAGGGGGATTTGGGCTGTCTTTGATCATGGTAAAGCTCCTTTATAAATGGAGCTGCCACGCTTCGCGGTCAAACGAATTAGGGTGGCAGCTATACGCGGGTTGACCGACCGGCTAAAGAAGCAAATCCGGCATACCCGAAGGTATCCCGCGTACAGCTGCCGCGACACGATACATCAGACGTAAAAAAACGCCCAATATCGGTGTTGGTGCAGTTGCTCTTTAAAGTCGGACGGTCAAATCCGGCCGCTGAATTGGCAGCGACGAAGCAGAGATTAGTCAGCGCACGTCCGACCGACAACCTGAAACCCTTGTGGGAAATATCTGAACGCACGCGAGCATCTGTGGGAGCTGGCTTGCCTGCGAAAGCGGTCTTCCAGTGCCGGATGTATTGACTGAATCACTGCCATCGCAGGCAAGCCAGCTCTCATATTTGCCTACCTGCGGCGTTACATTCAGCTGATGTTGAGGCGGTCCAACAAGCTGTACCACGCCACACCCGCACCAATATAGAACCGTTGCAGCCCATGCATCGGCAAGCGCTGCAATGGCGTCACCGGGTAGGCAAATTCCGCCTGGCTGTCACACAAGCGTGCCGCCAATTGCTGGCCCAGGCTGGTACACAACGCAATCCCGCGCCCATTACAACCCAAGGCCAGCGTCAGCCCCGGCGCAGGCTGGTGAACATGCGGCATAAAATCCCGTGTGATCGCGATGCGCCCGGCCCAACGGTACTCGAATTCCAGCGGCCCCAGTTGCGGAAACAGCAATGCCAGGGAGCGTTCAAGGTGCGCAAAGTCGGCAGGCGATGTGGGGTCGTTAAACAGCCCGCGCCCGCCCATCAATAAACGGCCATGGCTGTCCTTGCGAAAATACAACAGCAACCTTTGCGCGGTCGACACGGTTTCCTGGCCCGGCAAAATGTTCTCGGCCGCGCTGCCGCTTAACGGCTTGGTGGCGACGATAAAGCTGTTGGCCGCCAGGATGCTCTGCGCCATGCCCGGCCACAGGTTACCGCTGTAGCCATTGGTAGCCAGCACTACTTGATCGGCTGACACCTGCGCACCGTTGGCGGTCTGTAATTGCCAACCGGACCCCTGGCGTTGCAGGCCGATCACAGCGCTGTGACCATGAATGCGTGCACCCGCTGCCAACGCCGCCCCCACCAACCCGCGCGCATACGCCAGTGGCTGAATTGCCCCGGCGCGGCCATCCAGCCAGCCACCGGCAAACGACTCACTGCCCATGCGTGAAGCCACCTGCGCCGCATCCAGACGCTGCACTGGCACGCCACGCCGCGCCCATTGCTCGGCTCGCGCATGCAGCCCGGCCACGCCTTTTTGTGTGTACGACACCTGCATCCAGCCTTTGCGCACCGGCGCGCAGTCGATGTTATGGCGTTCGATCAGCTTGAATACCAAATCCGCAGAACTCGAGACGGTCGAAATCAACGGCTCAGCGCGCTCAGGCCCGTACATCTGCATCAGATGTTCAGGGTCGTATTTGAGTGTGGGGTTGACCTGCCCACCATTGCGCCCCGACGCGCCCCAGCCCGGCTCATTGGCCTCCAGCACGCACACACTCACGCCGCGCTCGGCCAAATGCAGCGCGGTCGACAGCCCGGTGTAACCTGCGCCAACAATCGCCACATCGACTTTCACCGACGCCCCCAGCGCGGGTGTCGGCACCACGCACGGCGCGGTCGCTGACCACAACGACCTCATGACAGGCTCCGCGTATTACCGATGGGGTGCAGCACGCGGCGCAGGAAGTCCTGGGTGCGTGGGTGCTGCGGGTTACCCAGTACCTGCTCGGCCGCGCCGCTTTCGACGATGTAACCGCCATGCAAAAAGCACACGCGGTCGGCCACTTCGCGGGCAAAGCCCATTTCGTGGGTGACCACGATCATGGTCATGCCTTCGTCTGCCAGGGTGCGCATTACCGCCAGCACGTCGCCGACCAGTTCCGGGTCCAGTGCTGAGGTGGGTTCGTCGAACAGCATGGCGTCAGGCTTCATCGCCAGAGCGCGGGCGATGGCCACGCGTTGTTGTTGGCCGCCGGAAAGTTGTTCCGGGTAGGCGTCGGTCTTGGCACTCAGGCCGACTTTTTCCAGCAGCACCAGGGCTTCTTCGCGGGCTTGTTTCAAGGGTTCGCCTTTGACGTACACCGGGCCTTCCATAACGTTTTCCAACACGGTGCGGCGCGGGAACAGGTTGAAGCGCTGGAACACCATGCCCATACGGCTGCGCAGTGCGTGCACGCTTTTGCTGGCGCGCTGCACGGTCTGACCGAACACCGTGATGACCCCGCCGTCGTAGGCTTCCAGCGCATTGATGCAGCGCAGCAAGGTGGATTTGCCCGAACCCGACGGACCGATCAGGCACACCACTTCGCCCTTGGCCACGTCGAGGTCGACGCCGTGCAGCACGCGGTGGCTGCCGTAATGTTTTTGCAGTTGGCGAATCTCGATCATGCTTTTTTCCTCCGGCTCAGGTGCTGTTCCATGCGGCGCAGGCCATACACGAGCGGCAGGCTCATCAGCAGGTAGAGCAGGGCAACCAGGGTGTAGACGGTCATGTTCTGGAACGTGGACGAGGCAATCAATTGGCCCTGGCGGGTCATCTCGGCGACGGTGATGGTCGACACCAGGGACGAGTCCTTGAGCATCATCACCAAGGTGTTGCCATAGGGCGGCAGCGCGATGCGAAACGCTTGCGGCAGGATTACCCGGCGCATCATCAACACCGAACGCATGCCCAGCGCTTCGGCGGCTTCACGCTGGCCCTGTTCGACGGCAATGATGCCGGTGCGAAAGTTCTCCGCCTGGTATGCCGAGTAGGCGATGCCCATGCCGATCACACCCGCGTAGAACGCGGTGAGGTGCACGCCCATGTCCGGCAGCACAAAGTAGATGTAGAACAGTTGCACGATGATAGGCAGGCCGCGAATCACATTGATGACGGTGCTTGCCGCCCACGACAACGCGCGGATCGGCGACAACTTGAGCAGCGCCAGCACCAGGCCGATGGCGCTGCTGAGCAGGAACGACAGTACGGTGATCTGAATGGTCACCCAGGCGCCTTGCAGCAGAATCGGCAGGAAGTCCTGGGCGTTTTGCAGGAATTCAGCCGGATTCATGGGCGCACCTTGGTATCAAGTCCCCACTTCTTGAGGATGTTGTCCAGGGTGCCGTCGGCCTTGATGCTGGCGATGGCGCTGTTCAGGCGCTCGAGGGTTGCGGCGTCGCCCTTGCGCACTACCAGGCACACTTCGCCGACATTGGTGGGCGTGTAGTCGCTGGCCAGTTTTACGCCTTTAAACAGCTTCTGACGGATCTGGTAGGCCACCACTGGCTGGTCACCGACGGCAGCTTTGATCCGGCCCAGGGACAGGTCTCGGACCATCTCACCGATAGAATCGTAGGTGCGGATTTCCTTGAAAATGCCCAGTTTGTTCAACTGGTCGTAGAAGACAGTGCCGGCTTGTACGCCGACCACCTGATCTTTCAAGGGCGTGAGGTCGGGGTAGGCGGCGTTGTCATCAGCGCTGATGATCAGGCCTTCACCGTAGGCGTACACCGGGGCGCTGAAGTCGACCACCTTGGTGCGCTCTGCGGTCTTGAGCATGCCGGCGGCGATGAAGTCCAGCTTGCCGGAGGTGAGGGAGGGGATCAGCGCAGCGAAGTTGGTCTGTTCGATCCGGCTGGTAAACCCGCCGGCTTTGCCCACTGCCTCAGCCACATCGACCATCACGCCCTGGATGCTGTTGCTCTTGATATCGAGGAAGGTAAACGGAGAGCCACTGGCCGTTGCACCGACTTTGTACGAGGACGCACTTTCTGCGTGCACGGCGGTAACGGCGAGCGTGGTGCATATACCGAAGGCGAGGCGGCGAAACAGGGGCGAAAGACTGTTCATCGGGTTACTCCAGAAGGAAAACGGATCGTCAGTACCGCAAGCGGTTACGGATGAAACCGCAAGCTCTGTGCCATTTCGATTCATAAAAATCGTATATCGCTATCTAAATTCGACAAAATGAACCATTCGTATCGATATGCGATTTTTAATGGTCTATTTTTGTGATATGAGGTAGAAATATCGCCACGCCCGACCGACCAGACCCCTGAGCTCACCATGTCCGAAGAACGCAACAGTTTGCACAACCAATCCTTGGAAAAGGGCCTGTCGGTGCTTAAGGCATTCAGCGCCCAGCGCCGCAGCATGAGCCTTGCAGAGGTGGCCGAGGCCGCCGGCATGACCAAAAGCTCGGCCCAGCGCATGGTGTTTACCCTCGAAAGCCTGGGTTACCTTCGGAAACACTCGCGCACACGGCATTACCAACTCACACCCCGCGTGCTGGAATTGGGGTTCAGTTATCTGGATGCGCATTCGCTGATCGAAGTGGCCAACCCGTTTCTCTCGGAGTTGACGCGCTTGACCGGCGAAACTTCATGCCTGACCGAGCCGGCGGGCCTGGACATGACCTACATCGCACGCTTTGTCAGTGCGGGTTTTGTGCCGGTGCACATGCCGATCGGTTCACGGGTGCCGATGTACTGCACGGCGTCGGGGCGCGCGTATTTGAGTGCCTTGCCGGTGGATGAAGCGCTGGTGTTGATCGAGAACAGCCAGCGCATTGCGCACACCAGCCAAACGTTGACTGAGGTCGACAGGATTCTGGAGTCGTTGCAGCAGGTGCGCGAGCAGGGCTACGCGGTGAATGGCCAGGAGCTGTTCCTGGGCGACATGACCATCGGCGCACCGGTGCTCGGTGCCAACGGCCGGCCGGTGGCGGCGGTGCATGTGGTGGCGCCGACCAGTCGGTGGAGCCGGGCGGATGCGGAGAAGCAGCTAGCGCCGGCGCTTTTGCAGTGTTCAAGGGCATTGAGTAATTCGGCGCGGAATCTTGAATAGCTCCATTCTCAAGAACACAGCCAATCCAATGTGGGAGCGGGCTTGCTCGCGAAAGCGGTGTGTCAGTCATACATGTATTGGCTGATCCACCGCATTCGCGAGCAAGCCCGCTCCCACATTTTGATCTTCATTCTTCGTTGAGCGTTATGTGAGCCCCAACAAAAAATGCGCCCCTGAGGGCGCATTTTTTTGTTCGGTCAGCAATCACCTGATCAGGCCATCGCATCCCAAGCCCGATCACCGTGCTCGTCTTTAATCCGAGTCGGCAAGCCCATCACGTCCAGCGCCTTCAGGAACGGCTCAGCCGGCAGTTCCTCAACGTTGGCCATGTGTTTCACGTCCCACTCGCCACGCGCGACCAGCAGCGCAGCGGCCACCGGTGGTACGCCTGCGGTGTAGGAGATGCCTTGGCTGTCGGTCTCGGCAAAGGCTTCTTCATGGCAGGCCACGTTGTAGATGAACATCTCACGTGGCTGGCCGCCTTTGGTGCCTTTGACCAGGTCACCAATGCAGGTTTTGCCGGTGTAGCCCGGGGCGAGCGAAGACGGGTCGGGCAGCACGGCCTTGACCAGTTTAAGCGGCACGACTTCCAGGCCTTCGGCGGTGGTGACCGGCTTTTCGGAGAGCAGGCCGAGGTTTTTCAATACGGTGAACACATTGATGTAGTGTTCGCCGAAGCTCATCCAGAAACGCACGTTGGGCACGTCGAGGTTTTTCGACAGCGAGTGCACTTCATCGTGGCCGGTAAGGTAGAGGTTCTGCGAACCGACGACCGGCAGGTCGTCGGTGCGTTTGACTTCGAACATGGTGTTGCTGGTCCACTGGCTGTTCTGCCAGCTCCACACCTGCCCGGTGAACTCGCGGAAGTTGATTTCCGGGTCGAAGTTGGTGGCAAAGTATTTGCCATGGCTGCCGGCATTGACATCGAGAATGTCGATCGAATCAATGCGGTCGAAATGCTGTTGCTGCGCCAGCGCGGCATACGCGTTGACGACACCCGGGTCGAAGCCCACGCCAAGAATGGCAGTGATGTTCTTCTGTTTGCACTCTTCCAGGTGGTTCCATTCATAGTTGCCGTACCACGGCGGGGTCTCGCAGACCTTGCCCGGCTCTTCGTGAATGGCGGTGTCCAGGTACGCAACGCCCGTGTCGATGCAGGCACGCAGTACCGACATGTTGAGGAACGAGGAACCTACGTTGATGACGATCTGCGACTCTGTCTCGCGGATCAGGGCCTTGGTCGCTTCCACGTCCATGGCGTTCAGCGCAAAGGCTTTAATATCCGCAGGCACCTTGAGGCTACCCTTGGCCTTGACGCTGTCGATGATGGCCTGGCATTTGGAGATGTTGCGCGACGCGATAGCAATACGACCGAGTTCGTCGTTGTGCTGCGCGCACTTGTGGGCCACCACCTTGGCGACACCTCCTGCACCAATGATAAGAACGTTCTTTTTCAATTGCTTTATCTCTCCTTTATCCGCCAGCTTACGAAAGGCTGGACAGGTAGTCGTCGTAACCAAATTCACGAACCACCTCGACTGTACCGTCGAGTTGTTTCACTACGATGGACGGCATTTTCAGGCCGTTGAACCAGTTTTTCTTGACCATGGTGTAGCCTGCGGTGTCGATGAACGACAGCCGATCGCCGATGGCCAGCGGACGATCAAATTGATACTCGCCGAAGATGTCCCCGGCCAGGCAGGATTTGCCGCACACCATGTAGGTGTGTTCACCCTCGCTCGGCGCCAGCTTGGCGTTGAGGCGGTAGATCAGCAGGTCCAGCAGGTGGGCTTCGATGGAGCTGTCTACCACGGCGAGGTTCTTGCCGTTGTAGAGGGTGTCGAGCACAGTCACTTCCAGCGATGCGCTGTTGGTGATCGCCGCTTCGCCGGGTTCCAGGTACACCTGCACGTCGTACTTCTGCGAGAACGCCTTGAGGCGCTGGCAGAAGGCGTCGATGGCATAGCCTTCACCGGTAAAGTGGATGCCGCCGCCGAGGCTCACCCAGTTGACCTTGTGCAGCAGCGCACCGAAGCGTTCTTCGATGGTGTTGAGCATCTGGTCGAACAGGTTGAAGTCACCGTTCTCACAGTTGTTGTGGAACATGAAGCCCGAGATCTGCTCGATCACGCCTTCGATCTTTACCGGGTCCCATTCGCCCAGGCGGCTGAATGGGCGCGCCGGGTCGGCGAGCAAATAGTCGGAGCTGCTGACCTGCGGGTTGACGCGCAGGCCGCGGGTCTTGCCTTCGCTGCGTTCGGCAAAACGTTGCAGTTGGCTGATGGAGTTGAAGATGATCTTGTCGCAGTTCTCCAGCATCTCTTCGATTTCGTCGTCAGCCCACGCCACGCTGTAGGCGTGCGCTTCACCTTCGAACTTCTGGCGACCGAGCTTCAATTCATACAGCGACGACGAGGTGGTGCCGTCCATGTATTCCTGCATCAGGTCAAACACCGACCAGGTGGCGAAGCACTTGAGCGCCAACAGCGCCTTGGCGCCGGACTGCTCGCGCACGTAAGCAATCTTCTGCATGTTGACCAGAAGCTTCTGTTTATCGATGAGGTAGTACGGCGTTTTGATCATTTTTGAGAGCCTGCGGCGGTGCCTGCCAAAAAAGGACACGCATTGTGCCCGCACTTGGATCAGATCGAAAGGTTAGCGGGCGGATTTTGCGCGCCAGGTTTCCAAGGGTAGCGTCTGAGTATGACTGTTTATGGCTACAACGCCGGTCTTCGGTGGCTGCAGGTGAGCCAAATCACTGCACTGACTTGGCGTGAGTGGCGGTGTCATCAGTTACCGAGTGAAACCCGCACTGTAGATAAAACGCTGCACCCTGCGCTGTATCTGTCGTCAGGCGCACCGTTTGAAAGTGCATGGCGGCGAATGCCAGCAACTGTTGCACCAGCGCTTTTCCGATATGTTGCCCACGCATCGATGGCGCGACGTAGACGCGGCGGATTCGGCCGTTGTCGGGAGTGGCATACGGATCGCGTGAAACGCCGCCGATTGCGACCAACTGGTCGTGGCGAAACACACCCAAAAGGCACTCGCCGGGTTGATCAAACCGAGTGGTGCGGTTTTCCCATTCGGTGACAAGCCGCGTGAGGAACCTGAACCCTTCGGCGACGGCCTGCGCGTGCAGCGTGTGGAACTGCTCGGGCAGATCTTCCAGGCGTTTTATCGAAAAGTCTTGGCAGGGAACCATCACGCCACCCGATTGCGACCCGCGCCCTTGGCCTGATACAGCTGCATATCCGCACGCTTGAGCAACGCCGAGGAATCCCGGTCGGCTGACTCTGCGATGCTCACGCCAATACTCACCGTCACCTGCCCCACCGCTGCAAATGTCGCCGCCGCCACTGCCGCGCGGATTTTCTCGGCGACCACCTCAGGGCTGTCCGGCTCTTCGACTTCCGGCAGCAACACCGCGAATTCTTCACCGCCATAGCGTGCGACAAAGTCGGTGGCGCGGGTGTTGCTTTCGATCAGGGCTGCCAGTTGGCACAGCACCTCGTCACCGACCGCGTGGCCGTAGCTATCGTTGACGCGTTTGAAGTAGTCGGCGTCGATCAGCAGCAGGGCGAAGGTGCGACCGGTGCGTTGGAACAGCAGGCTGTTCTCGGCAAGTTTTTCGTCGAAACGGCGGCGGTTGTAGACGCCGGTCAGCGCGTCGTGGGTCGCCAGGTTGAGCAGGTCGGCGTTGGCCTGGGTGAGGTCGGCCGTGCGTTGGGCGACGGTGGCCTCCAGGGTGGCGTTTGCCTCTTGCAATTGGCGCTCCTTGGCCAGCAGCGATTGGGTCATGCCAGTGAGGGAACGGCCCAGTTGCGCGATCTCCAGCACTGAGTGTTCCTGTGCAAACGCGGCGCCAGGTTGCTGCTCCTGAACGAGCCTGGCGGATTTGGCCAGGCGTTCGATCGGCCGGCTGAGGGAGGCGGCGAGGTAGTAGGCCGCCAATACGAACGCGACCGCTGCCAGCACGCCGAGTATCAGCAATTTATACAGCAGCGTACGCGCCGGTTGCAGGGCCACGTCCAGCGGCTGGCGGACCATGATGTACCAGGTCATGTTCGCATTGGATGGGCTCGGCACGGCGACCGAGGCGGTGACGTAGCCGTTGCCGGCCCACCAGCCGGAATGGGTGATCAGTTTGCCTGGCGGCATTTGCTCGCCGGCGAGGCTTTCGGGGTAGAGCACCTTGCCGTCGAAGTCGACGATCAGGGCCTCGATATCAGGGATAGCGTCTTTTTGCATCACTGCCGAGTCGACGATCTGCGTGACCCAACGCCAGTGCGCATGCGCACCCAGCACGCCGATGGTCTCTCCCTGGGCATTGCGGATAGGTGCGGCAAAGTCGATAAAACGCAATGGCTCGCCGTTGGCCGAACTGGGCAACAGTTTGGCCAGCAATACCGCTTCGTGAGGGTCACCGGTGTATTCGCCGTGCATGCCGGCCTGGAACCAGGGCCGCTGGCTGACCGACTGGTTGACCAGTAACCCATTGACCGCCTGACGAACATGCCCCTCGGCGTCGGCGATACCCATCCAGGCATATTCGGCCCGTGACTGGGTGCGCAGTTCCATCAGAGCGAGGAGGTCCGGCGCATCCAGGTTGCCCTTGCGCATCAGGGGCGCCTTGCTCAACAAAGACACTTCCAGCTGGCGTTCACGCAGCTGCACGGCGAGCAAGGCCGCGGTGGAACGCGCCGTGCTCAGCAGGGCATTGCCGCTGGCCTGCTTCATCTGTTCGGTGGCGATATGGCCCACGTAGATCCCGACGCTCAGCAGTGTGAGCAGTGACAAACCGGCAAACCATAAGGTCAGGTGAGTGCGCAGGCTGGCGTTGATCATGGGTACTCATTTGAGTGGGTATTTTAAACATGATAGTCGTTGTGCAGAGGTGATGAACAACCACAAACGTTCAAGAATGCGCACCACCCCCCTCAGTAGACTCGCCAGACTTCTTCTACTGCAGGTTCCCCATGGACATTTTTCTCTACGCGTTCAGCGTCATGTACAGCCCCGGCCCCGTCAACCTGATGGGCCTGAACGCCGGCCTCACGGGCAAGTTCCGTCGCTCCAGCGGCTTCTACATCGGTGTGGGGTGCGCGATGCTGTTGATGTTCGTGCTGTTCGGCTACACCGGCGAAGCGATCATCTCCCAGGCGGCGTTGCCGTATATCTCGTTGATTGGCGGCGTGTACACGCTGTACCTCGCGTACCAGGTGTTCACCGCGCGTACCGAGGTGGATGACGCTTCAAGCTCGCCTGCCAGGACCCTGACCTTCTGGAATGGGCTGGTGATTCAGTTGCTCAACCCCAAGGGCATCGTCGCGGTGTTGCCGATTACCAGCGTGATGTTGCCGGCGGCGCATATTACCGGCGCCTCGATCTTTGGCGTATCGGCCTTGCTGGGGCTGGGGGCGGTCGGCGCGCCATGGGCGTACGCCTTGCTGGGCGCGCTGCTGGGGCGGCGGATCAACGGGGCGGCGGCGTTTACCTGGTTCAACCGCTGCATGGGGCTGGCGCTGGCCGGCTGTGCGTATTTCATGTTTCACGCATTCTACCTGCACGTCTTTACACCTTAAGCCGTGGGTCAGCCTCGGTGGCGCGCAGTCTCAGGCTCCGACGTCAAGGGCGTTCAATACCCACAGGTGCGAACGCGCACCAGCTTGCGCGGCGCTTGTGGGAAACTGAATGGATATCGCCGACGTCGATGATGAAATCTACCGGGCTTTTTTTGCGTTAAAGAGTGGGAGAGAACAATGACGAGCATGAACGAACAAACCGCCGAGGAGGTGATCGCGTTCTGGAAGCAGGCAGGGCCTAAACGCTGGTTCGCCAAGGACGACGCATTTGACGCAGCCTTTCGCGAGACCTTTCACGCCACGCATATGCAAGCCGCTCGAGGCGAGCTGGAAAGCTGGCTGGAGTCGGCGCAGGGCGCGCTGGCGTTGCTGATCTTGCTGGATCAATACCCGCGCAATGCGTTTCGCGGCACCGCGCATATGTTCGCCACCGACCCGCTGGCACGTCTGTATGCGCGGCGGGCGGTAGAGGCCGGGTTGGATCAACAGATCGAGCCCCAACTGCGCGCCTTCTGTTACCTGCCGTTTGAACATTCCGAAGACCCGGCGGACCAGCAGCGTTCGCTGGCCTTGAACCAGCATTTGGACGCCGGCACCTACCATTGGGCCAAGGAGCACGCCGATATCATTGAACGGTTTGGGCGGTTTCCCCATCGCAACGCGGTGCTGGCCAGGGCAACCACCGAACTCGAGCACGAGTTTCTCAAGGCCGGCGGCTTCGCCGGCTAGGCGGCGGTCGCGTGATCATTCCCACGCTCTGCGTGGGCATGCATCCAGCGACGCTCTGCGTCGCCTTGCGCAAGGCTTAAGGCATGCGCCAACTTGGGACGCGGAGCGTCCGGGGCGGCATTCCCACGCAGAGCGTGGGGACGATCATGCTTCTTGGGCGCTGGCGGGCGCCAAGGTTGCCTTGGCGCCCACTGGACGAAAGCGCCGCAGCCCCTTGAGGTCGACCGCCCAGCGCAGTGCTTCGGTGGCCGAGGGGCGCGGGCCATGGGTGGTCGCGTGTTCATCCTGGGTGAGCGTGCCGAGGTAGCCCTGGGCACCGCCGCGTTCGCTCCAGTAGCGGGTGTGGCTGAGCCAGGAGCGGGCGAGCCAGCCTTTCCAGGTGCCCACGGTGACGGGTAAATCCAGCACGCCTGCACCCATCACCGGCATGACCGGGCCGCCGACGATATCGCCAAACAAGCCGTAGGGCGCGGGGAAATACAGGTTGGTCCAGCGCGTCACGGCAAACGCCGCGGCGTGGTGCAGGTACTGCGGGGTGAACGGTTTTTGCCCGAGCATCACCGGCTGGCGGGCGTTGTAGCCGTAGCCCTTGGTGTCTTCGGTTGGCGGGCAGGCCGGCGCTTCGCGGCGCTCGATGCGTTTTTTAAAGTCACTCACGCTGCGGCCCAGTAACAGGCTGGCGTGGGCCATGGGGCTACCCACCGTGACCAAATCCGTGATGCGCCAGGGGTTGCCCAGGCCACGCTGTTCGATAAACGCTTGGGCCTGTTGTTCACGAAATTTCAGGACACTGCCCAGGCTACCGTCGAGGGCGGCGCCGGCGTTGGGCAGCGTTTCGTTGATCACCGGTTGCAGCGGTTGGCGCTCGGCATAACGGTCGGCCAGCTCGCGGTTGCTGGGGATCACCTTGGTCAGTTGATCGTGATGTTCATGCCACAGGTAGCCGACGATATCGTAGGCAATCACACTGCCCAAACTGTGGCCGACGACGATGATGCGGTCGTAGTCGCCCTTGTTGTGCAGGGCGCGCAGTAACGCGACGCCATCGGCGCGGATCTGTTCGCGCACCACCACGTTCTGCGGGTTGGGGCTCAGGTAGCGGGCCGCATCGCCCAGGTAGGACAGCGCGGAATAACGCAGCCCCAGGCCGATGGCGCCGAGCAGCAGCGGCACCAGCGCGAAGGGGTTGTCGCTGTGGTCGAACCGGCCCCAGGCCGTGGCGAGGGTGCCGCTGGCAATCAGCAGCACAAGCACCGTCACCGTCCAGCGCGTGGTGCGCCAGATCGGCACGATGGCCTCGGGAATGTCACGGCGCGGGCGCTTGAAAATATCCCACAACCAGCCCAGCAGGTGGCCAACCTTGGTGCCCTGCATCTTGTGGGCCCAGTAATACTCGTAGAAATCCGTGCTGGTGCGGCCCGACGACTTCAATACACGCAGGTCAAAGTTGCGCGAAAGCCGGTCCGGCTTGCTCCAGTAAAACGGCGTGCCATCGGGCGTGTCCGCGGGAATCATCGCTTCGACGAAGCCGCGCAAGGTGTCCATCGGGCGCTGTTCGCCGATGCCATGGATAACGACAACTGCTTGTTTCATAAGCTTATCTTCCTTGAAAGCTATGGGTGAGTGGTGCGAAGGCCGGAACGGCTTCGTGGCGTGGCAAAGAGCTATGATCTTGCCACTAATGCGGCTATTCCTGCCAGGAATGCCCTCATAAAAAACGCGCATTGTCTTTCCGGCTGCCGATCTCGTAGCGTGGGTTCTCACCCAAGGAGAGCCTTTATGCCTGCACCGTCGTTGCGCCTTTATGTCGATGCTCAATTCACCAGCCCCTACGCCCTGTCGGTGTTCGTCACCCTGTTGGAAAAGGGGCTGGCCTTCGAAACCGTCACCCTTGACCTGGACACGGCGCAAAACCGCGCGGCGGAATTTGCCCAACTGTCGCTGACCCAGCGCGTGCCCACGTTGGTGCAAGGCGACTTTGCAGTGTCGGAGTCCTCGGCGATCAGCGAATACCTGGATGAGGCTTACCCCGAGACCACGGTGTACCCGACGGACCCAAAACAGCGGGCGAGGGCGCGCCAGGTCCAGGCGTGGCTGCGCAGCGACTTGCAGGCGATTCGTCAGGAACGCTCGACGCTGGTGGTGTTTTACGCACAGAAGAGGCCGCCGCTGTCGCCTGCAGGTGAGGCGGCCGCACGCAAGTTGATCAGCGCGGCACAGGCGTTATTGGCAGGCCACTCGGAATACCTGTTCGGCGCGTGGTCGATTGCCGATGTTGACCTGGCCGTGATGCTCAACCGCCTGATCCTCAACGGTGACAAGGTGCCGTCCGAGCTGGTGGCCTATGCACAGCGCCAATGGCAGCGGCCCTCGGTGCAGGCCTGGGTCAACCTGCAACGCCCGGCGCTCTAGGGGTTACAGCCATTCCTGGGCCACGCGCCGGTCCAGGTCTTCCCAATCGGCCATGCCCAGCACGCGCATGGTGTTCAAGCCGCGCAGGTAGCCGCGCAGTTGCTGGGCGCTGGCGCAACGCAGGTCGGCATCTGCGGTTGGGTCCTGCAGCACGTTTTCATAATCGACCAGGTAATCGGCGACCCGCTCGCGAAACTCCGGCAATACGGCTTCGCGGATGCGGTCGAAGGTTTTCTGGTGGGGCTTCATGGCGTGGTCCTTATAGGTTTTATGAGAAGAGGCTGCCTGACACTATCGGTTCAAATGATAGTCACCATCAAGGATCACACGTTCTGTTTTTGCGCCAAAAGCGGACAATCGCCCCATCGACACGCTGCTCAAGGAAATGCGCGATGAGGACGATTATTCAGCTGGGCTTGATGATACTGATGCTCGGCACCACGGTGCTGGCCAACCCGGCGATTGCCGATGATCTGCGTACCGGCCATTTGCTGCCCATCGTCGGTAGCGTAGACTCGCTGCGGCACGCGCAATCGGTGGGGGTGCTGTACAGCGAAAACACCCGCGACAACCTCAGCTACCTTGAACGCTACCACGCCATGGCCATGAACGGCGCCAAGGATGCCCTCGACGGGCGCATCCGTGAGGCATTCGTCAACAGCTCCGACCCGGAACTGGCGATCGATTGGTTAATGAGTTCGTTGCAGGGCACTTTTCTTGCCGTAACGGTCTATAGCAGCCTGGATGAACTGGTGCAGGCGCACCCGGATGTGGTGGTGGTGCTCGATACCCACAACCAACTGTTGACCCAGCGTAACGATCAGGTTGAGGCGCGCTTCGTTGCACGCTTCTATGACGCGAACCTGCAATACATCGCCAAGGCCGAAGGCTCGGTGCACAAGCAAGTGCCGTCGGTGTGGGTGCATGACAAGGCGGCGCCGGAAATTGCCGCACAGATTGAACAGCAGCGTGATGTACAGCTTGATGCGTTGAAGCAGTTCGATGTGTCGCTCAAGGCGTTGGTACGCGCCAGTTGATGTGAACTTTTCTTTTTATACTCAGGATTTTATATGCGCGCTTTTTTCATTCCGGCCCTGGCTGCTGCACCTTTGTTGCTGACCGGTTGTATCACCGCTCCCAATGCTCCGAGCTTGACTCTGCAAACCAACAAGACCCCTGAGGGCTATGTGCAGTGCGTATTGCCCAAGCTCGAAAAGCACGGCATCACCTCGACTGTGACCCAGAACTCGCGTCACGCCAAAGTGGTGTTGACCAGCAAGATTGCCGCCGATGATGTGCTGGAAGCCTACAAGTCCCAGGACGGCACCAAAGTGTTCCTGTATGAGCGCAAGCCACTGGCGTCGGCAATCAAGCCTTCGCGGCTGGAGTTGGCGGCGCAGGATTGCAAATAATCCTGGTAGGCGTACAGATTTAAATGTGGGAGCGGCGGTGCGACGATTCGACTTGCTCGCGAAAGCGGTAGATCAGTGAGTAAATAGGTCGACTGATACTCCGCTTTCGCGAGCAAGCCCGCTCCCACATTGTGCTGTGTGTTCGGCTTAAGGTTTGGCTTCGTTGCTGAAGGCGTTCACGCTGTTGACCAACCCTTTGGCCGCCAACGCTACCAACTCACCGCCTTTTTCCACCGTCGCCAGCGCCGGGTCCGAACCCATGCGCCCATCCGGGAAACGCGCGCGAAAATCCAGCGCTTCGCGGATCGGCCCGGTGTTGGCGATTTGCGGCGAATACTCAGCCGACTTGATCGACTCCGGGTACGCCCACTGCGTCACCGCAATCTCCGAAGGCGTGGCGTGGCTGCCGTGGCCCACCGGGAATTGGCGGTGAGCCAGCTCATTGACGCCTTCCAGGTCCCACCAGTTCACCAGCTTGAGCGCAAACCCGGCCGGGCGTCGGGCGTAGCTGGCTTCCGCGTACAGCTCTGAAAAGGCCGCTTCGATGGTGGCGATGTTGCCGCCATGGCCATTCAAGAACAGGATTTTCTCGAAACCATGCCCGGCCAATGAACGCACCCAGTCGCCAATTGCAGCGATAAAGGTGGAAGGGCGCAACGAAATGGTGCCGGGAAAGCCCAAATGGTGCTGGGCCATGCCGATATTGAAGGTCGGGCCGATCAGAATGTCGGCGTTCTTCTGCGCCTCATGGGCGATGATTTCCGGGCACATCCAGTCAGTGCCCAGCAGGCCGGTGGGGCCGTGTTGTTCGTTGGAGCCGATGGGGATCACCACCGTGCGGCTGCGCTCCAGAAACTGCCCGATCTCGATCCAGGTGGATGTGTGTAGAAGCATGCGACGCTCTCTTTTATCTGTGGGGACAGGCTAACCACCACGGATTGTACGACTACTCGCCACTTGTTGGGGCTTGCAGTTCAAGTACGTCGAAGACTTCAGCCAGCGCTGGTCCGGGTACCAGGAGAACATGAACTGCCCATCCTTGAGTTTGTCTACCACCTGGCGCGCCACTTGCGGGCGTACGGCCGGGCAGCCCTGGCTGCGGCCGATACGGCCTTCGCGCCTGCTCCAGGCCGGGTTCACGTAGTCGGCCGCATGAATCACCAGCGCGCGGTCGCGGGCCTGGTCATTGAAGCCCGGCTCCAGGCCGTCCATGCGCAACGAGTAACCGTGGGTGCCCAGGTAACTCTCCTGGGTGCGGAACAAACCCAGGCTGGATTGGTGGCTGCCTTCTCGATTGGAAAATTGCGTGGCGAAGTTTTCCCCGGATTTGGCACCATGGGCCACCAGGTCGCGCAGTACCAGGGTCTTCTTGCGCAGGTCGAAGATCCACAGCCGACGGGCGGTCGAGGGCTGGGAGTAGTCAATGACGGCCAGGCGATCCGAGCGCTCTTCGCCGTTATTGACCGCGCATTGCACCGCGCTCAGGGCGCTTTTCAGTACAGTGGGATTGAGTTCTGGAGCCGAGCGCGCCAGGCTGCTATACAAAGTAGGAGGGTTGGCAGTGGCGGCGAGCGTAACATTGCTCAGCGAAGCCAGGGTCACGGCGATCAAGCCGGCGCGGCATATTAAAGTCAGCATGTACAGTACATCCCCCCCGCTGTGGATTGGAGTTGAGTCAATTGTTCAAAAAACACGCATGTTACTTGAGCATTTGCCTGCTCGTTGCACCACTGGTCGCGACAGCTGATGAGCTGCCGATGGATGCCGTACCGCTGGTTTCGACCAGCCCGGTGCAATTGGCCCTTTCTCAACTGCCCAGCGTTTGCCCCGACCTTGCCGCGCAGATAGACGCCACGGCCCAAGCGCGCTTGCAGGCGTTCTACCAGCAACAGGGCAATGTGACGCTGTGGTCCGATGAGCGCCGCCACGCACTGCAATCTCAGTTGCTGATGCTGGCCGACGATGGCCTGGAGCCTTCCCACTATAGCCTGCCTATCGTGGAGGCCACGGGTAACATGCTGTGCAGCGATATCGGCAGCAGCCGGCAATACCTGCAAGCCCTGCAGGATTTGCATTACGGGCGTCTGCAACAATCGCGTTTAGAACCGCTGTGGCATTCCCAGCCACCCACCCTCGACCCCAATATTCAAGTGCTGGCCTTCGCCGCCACCGGCCTG
This sequence comes from Pseudomonas sp. 58 R 3, assembly GCF_900006605.1. NCBI lineage: Bacteria > Pseudomonadati > Pseudomonadota > Gammaproteobacteria > Pseudomonadales > Pseudomonadaceae > Pseudomonas > Pseudomonas sp. 58 R 3. The sequence continues at coordinate 36,598 of NZ_CVTT01000030.1, forward strand.
CAAGACATGGCCCAAGCCTTTGACCAGGCGCGCCCCAGCGCCGATCTGTACCGCAGTTTGCGCAATACCTATGCCACCGTGCGCCTGCAGCCGTTGCCCCACTGGGACCCGGTCGCTACCGGGCCGCTGCTCAAGCCGGGCATGGACGACCCGCGCGTGCCCGAACTGGCGCGGCGCTTGTACAACGGCGGCTACCTGGCCAAGGCGCCGGCGGGCAACAGCCGGCAGTACCGCGATGAGTTGGTCAAGGCGGTGAAGGCTTTCCAGCTCAGCCACTCGCTGCAGGCCGACGGAGTGATAGGCACGGGCACCGTGGCCGAGCTCAATATCAGCCCGGCGATGCGCCGCGACCAGCTGCGCATCAACCTTGAACGCTTCCGCTGGCTGGCCCAGGACCTGGAGCCCGAAGGCGTGGTGGTGAATGTCGCGGGCGCGCAACTGAGCGTCTACCAGAGCGGCATCCCGGTGTGGCAAACCCGCCTGCAAGTCGGGCGTGCCGAGCGCCAGACGCCACTGCTCAAGTCGCGCATTACCCGGCTGACCCTCAACCCCACGTGGACCATTCCGCCGACCATCATGCGTGAGGACAAACTCCCGGCCATCCGCCTCAACCCCGAATACCTGCGCCAGCAAAACCTGCAAGTGCTCGACGCCCAGGGCCGCCCATTGACGGCCGACCAGGTGGATTGGTCGCACCCCGGCAACATTCTGCTGCGCCAGGAAGCCGGCCCGCGCAACCCCTTGGGCCGCATCGTGATGCGCTTTCCCAACCCCTATTCCGTTTACCTGCACGATACGCCGAGCCAGCCGCTGTTTACCAAAGGCCCACGGGCTTTCAGTTCGGGCTGTGTGCGGGTTGAGCAACCGATGATGCTGCGCGACCTGCTGGTAACCCCGGCCGAACGCACGCGCACCGAAGAGTTGCTTGCCACCGGCACAACCCATGAGTTCAGGCTGACCACGCCGGTGCCGGTGCTGTTGGGCTACTGGACAGTGGAAGTCGATCGCCAAGGCGGGTTGGTGTACTCGCCGGATATTTATGGGCGTGACCCGGTGTTGGTGAAGGCGATGGGGGCGGTGCTCTGAAGCTCATGTGGCCGGCTTTTCGTGGCCAGTAGGCTAGCTGTGGCGAGCGGGCTTGTTCTCCACATCATGCCTGCTCGCCACAAGGTTGATGTGCGCCAGGATCACGTCGACGGCCTCGGCAGCTGTCGCACGTGCAGTGTCGACAGTCAGTGGCGTTTCAGCCCACGCTTCATATTCATGGACTGAAACGGATTGCCAGGAAGGCGGCACCAACCCGGCAACATCACCGGTGCGGCTTTCCACACGACGCCGATGTTCCCGCAGGTCAGAGCAAACCACTTCAATATCAAGCAGCTCGACACCCGCTGTCGCCGCCACGGCCTGCCACGCCTCCCGGCTCTCCTTCACCGGGTTTACACAGTCGGCAATCACCGTCTGCCCCAGTCGCAGGTTACTCAACGCCAGCGCATTCGCCACGCCATAACCGCTGGCGCCTACATCAGCGTTCAATACGTTTGCATCCCTAAGCGCCTGCTCAATCACATCAATGCGCAGGTAAACCGCGTTTATCCGACGTGCCAGTGCGCTGGCAATCGTGGTCTTGCCGGTGCCGGGCAGGCCGCTGAATACAATAAGCATGGTCAATCCTTGAGTAGGGCGCCTGGCCAGTCTAGCGTTGCTTACTTCAAATAGCAGGCGCTGATCCAGTCGGCGGGGCGGGCGGCCAATTGCGTGGCTACGGGCAGGTAGCGTTTATCCAGTTGCGCCGCCAGCCAGAACAACGTCGCGCTGCTTTTGGCATCCCAGGTGCCGCTGTAGCCGGCTTCGCCCACCCTGGCGCGGTCTTTGTCGAACTGAACGTGGGTGTGCACGAACTCCTGGTGGCTGCGTTGCCCGTTGGCATAGGGCACCAGCCAATCCAGGGCGGCGCGCAGCGACGCGCCATTGGCCTTGAGATTGAGCCAGTCGCCGCCGTAGGGCTTGGCCGCCAGTGCGGCCTGCACCAGCGGTTCAAGGTCGTAGACCACGTAATGCAGGGCGTCACGGTCCTGGAAGTCGGTGACCGAGCCGTCAGCCAGGATATTGTCGGCCACTTGCTGTTTAAACAGCTGATGAGCCTGCTCAAGCATGGCTCGGTCGTCGAGTGCGGCGGCGGCCAGGGTCACCAACTTGACGCGGTGGCTCTGCCAGTTATTGGCCTGGGTGCCTTTTTTCTGCCCATGGAATTGCTCGATATGCGCGATGTAGCCATTGCCCAGGTTGCTGATCAAGCGGCGGCTGGCGGCGCGGGTTTCCAGGCGCAAATGGTCGGCGGTCAGCGCATAGGCCGTGATCAGCATATCGAGGTTGGTTTCGTCGATGGGGTTGAAGTCCGGCTGGTAGACATCGGCCCAGGCGGCAAGGTACTCGTCGACTTGCTTGAGGTAACGCGGGTCACCGCTGATGCGCCAGGCCAGCGCCGCCTGGCGCATCAGCGGCCAGTCCTTTTCGGCAACTATGCTTTGCTCGCGAATGCCATGGTTTGGCAGGGTGCCTTCAGTGTGCACATGCGGCAACGGCGCTGGCCGGTCTGCCAAATGCCGTTGGGCGGCGGCCAACAAGGCGTTGGCTGCAGGGTTTGCAGCCGCAGGCTGGCAGAGGCTTGCAGCCATCGTCACCGCGGGCGATGCGGCCAGCAGCAAGGTAAAGGCAAAAGTCGTTTTGTTCATGAGCGGTTCTGTTGGACAAGGATGCGCCAACGCTAGCACGCGGCTGAAACGGCCTGGATGAAACTCCCGTATGCTTGCAGGCTGATCTCGACCGAGGACCGCCCATGACCTTGCCCTTTGTGAAGATGCATGCCCATGGCGACGATTTCATCATCATCGACCGCCGTGGCCAGGACGACCCGATCACTGCGCAGGTCGCCCGGCGCCTGGGTAACCGCCACACCGGTATCGGCTTCAATCAACTGGCCGTGGTGCTCGACTGCGAAGATGCCCTGGCCCGCATCAAGTTCTGGAACCCCAACGGTACGCCGCTGCAAACCTGCGGCAGCGCCACCCGCGGCGTGGCCGACCGCTTGATGCATGAAACCGGCCGCGACACCGTCGTACTGCGCACCGATCGAGGCTTGCTGACCTGTGTGCGGGCCGCCGGGCAGCAAGTGTCGGTGGACATGGGCGCGCCCTCGTTGGACTGGTCTGCCGTGCCGCTGGCCGAAGCGCTGGACACCCGCACCTTGCCCATCGATGGCACGCCTGCCGCCTGCAGCATGGGCAACCCGCATTGCACGTATTTTGTCGACGACATCAGCGGCATCGACCTGGAAGCCGTGGGCCCGGCGCTGGAAACCCATCCGCTGTTCCCGGCCAACACCAATGTGCATTTTGTGCAGGTGCTGGACCGCAGCCACATCCGCCTGCGGATCTGGGAGCGCGGCGGGGGCGTGCCGCTCGGTTCCGGCTCCTGCTGCTGCGGCGCGGTGGTCAATGGGATTCGGCGCGGGTTGCTGGACGCTACGGTTGAGGTGCAGTTCGACGGTGGCACGGTCACTGTGCAGTGGGATGGGCAGGGCGGTGTGGTGTTGACCGGCCGTGTCGAGCCGGTCATGCAGGGCACGGCGTACCTGGTCTAAAACGTCACGGTAAAGGTCGTGCCCTTGGTGGCGCAGGAACTCACCACCACGTCGCCACCGTGGGCCTTGGCCAGTTCACGCACGATATACAGGCCCAGCCCCACACTGCGCACCTCGCTGCCCTGGTCGGTGCCACGGGTCATGGGCTCGAACAGCCCGGCCAGCAGTGTTTGCGGGATCGCGGCACCGTGGTTATGCACGGCCACTTGGCAGCCACCTTCGCCCAAGCGTGAAGTGATGGTGATGGGCATCAACAAGTCGCCGTAGGCCACGCTGTTGGCCACCAGGTTACCAATGATCTGCTGAACCCGGTCGGCATCCAGGCACGCTTCGCCCATACCTTCGGCCTGATGCTTTAACGTGGCCGTGGGGAAGGCCACGCGCAGTTCATCCACGGCGTGCAGGATCACGCTGTGCAAGTCCAAGGGCGTGGTTTTGATGCTGATCCCGTGGCCGACCCGGGCCTGGGTGAAATCCAGCAGGTCGGCAATCATGCGCTGAGCGCGCTCGGAGGATTGGCCGATATGGCCCAGCAACTGGCGCTCCTTGGGCGTGCGCTCGCTGCGCGCGAGGATGTCCGTGGCCATGCGGATGGCGGTCAGTGGGTTTTTCAAGTCATGGCTGACGATCGCCACCATCTGCTCGGCAAACAACGCGCGACGCTGGGCGATGGCATAAGCTTCGCTCAGTTCCGCCTGGGCCTGATGCAGCGCCAATTCGGTACTGGTGCGTTCCTGCAACAGGGCTTCGGCAAGCTTGCGTGCATTGAGCAGCTCGCGCTCGTACTTGTCGCGGTCGGTGGTGCCGAACAGCGCGATCTCGTGTAGCAACGCGCCGGCCTGTTCGCGGGCGCTGGCGTTAAGCAATACGGTCACTTTGTGCCCGTCGTGGTGCACCAGGTCGAGTTTGACTTCGCTCACGCTGCCGCGCATGCGCAGCATGGGTGCCAGGTGGGTCTGGTGGAATATTCGCCCGCCCATGGTCAGCAAGTCCTGGAAGCGCCGCCCGCACAGCTCGGCGCTGCGCAGCCCCAGCCATTCGCCGAACAGCGTGTTGGCACGCAGGATCGTGCCGTCCTCAGTGGTGACGGCCAGCGCACAGGCGGCGCTGTCGAACAGGTCAGCCGACATGGGCCACGGCCCACGGCGCCAGAAAGTCGTCCATCGCCGCCGTGCAGGCCAGGGGCGCGCTCATATGCGGGCAATGGCCGACGTTATCGACCAGGCAATAGGTGCTGTTGGGCAGCACGCTGTGCAGGTATTCGCCCACTGCGACTGGCGCAATCACGTCGTCGCGTGATTGCAGGATCAGCACGGGCGTGGTCAGGCCGATCACGTCCTTACGGTTGTCCGACATAAAGGTCACTCGCGCAAATTGCTTGGCGATGTCCGGTTCGGTGCGGCAGAAGCTGTCGCTCAGCTCGGCACTCAACGCCGTTGGCTCGGGGGAGGCACCCATGATCACCGGGGCCATGGTGCTGGACCAGCCCAGGTAGTTGCTGTCGAGTGTGTCAAGCAGGTCATCGATATCGCTGCGCTTGAAACCGCCGATGTAACCCACGTCGTCGATATAGCGCGGCGAAGGGCCGATCATCACATGGGCGGCGATACGGCCTGGTGCCAGGCGGTCCGCGAGGGTGGCGATCATCGCGCTGACCGAATGGCTGACCAGGATCACCGGGCCGCTGGCGAACGCGTCGATAATCTCGTTCAAGTCACGGGCGTAGCCCTCCAGCGCAGCATATTTGGTCTTGTCGAATGCGCTGAGGTCCGACAGGCCGGCGCCCACCAGGTCATACATCACGACGCGAAAACGCTCGGTAAAGTGCGGCACCAGATAATTCCACATGGCCTGGTTGCAGCCGAAACCGTGGGAGAACACCAGGGTCGCCGTGCCGTTGCCCATCACACTGACGTTGTTGCGGTGCTTTAGGTTCATGGGGTTCTCTGCTATGGCGCATTGCTATATGTGTGGCAGTTTAGATAGTCGCGGGCGTGGGGTCACGCGTTATACGTCTATAAGGTAAAGTCAACGCCTCCTCGAAGAAACTTCAGGTAACAAAGCATGCGGCTGTATTTGCGCCAATCCGTCTTGAGCCTGCTGTCCCTGCTGCTGATGGGTCTGTTGAGCATGGCCCAGGCGGACACTTCGCCGATCAAGGTCGCCCTCAACCAGCGGGTGATCGACCTCACCCATTCGCTGGATAACGACACAACCGAGCGCTTGAAGGCTCAACTCGCCGCCCTTGAACAACGCAAGGGCGCCCAGGTTGCGGTGCTGCTGGTGCCCACTACCGGCGGCGCAACCATCGAGGACTTCGCCAACCAACTGTTCCGTGCCTGGAAACTGGGGCGCAAGGACGTCAATGACGGCATCCTGCTGGTGGTGGCCAAGAACGACCACACAGTGCGTATCGAGGTGGGTTACGGCCTCGAAGCCACGGTTACCGACCTGCTGGCCCATCGCATCATCGAAGAACACATCACCCCGGCGTTTCGCCAGGGCGACTATGCGGGAGGGATTCAACAAGCTGTCGATGACCTGGGCGTGCTGGTAGACGGCGGCGACCTGCCCGAACCCGTGGGGCCTGAGGTCAACCCGCAGGTTATTGCAGTGTTGTTGGCGTTTATGCTGGGCGGCGTCGGCGGCGTGCTGATCGCCGCCGGCAAGCTGCCCTGGCGCCGGGCGTTAATCGCCACCGCGGCGGTTACGGTGTTGTTGACGCTGTACGGGGGCGGCCGCGACTGGCCTATGTACCTGCTGGTATTGCCCCTGACCCTGCTGATTGGCGGCGCGACTTTCGGTGCGTTGTGGCTGGCGCGCACTGTATTTTATTGCGTGATTGGCGTGTTGGCCTACGTTGCCGTGCTGCTGGGGGTGGACCACTTCGTGGCCGTCAACTTCGTCCATTGGCTGGTGTGGCCGTTGGGCAGTGCGTTGGTGCTGGGGTTATACGTGGGACTGTTTTTCGTTATCCACCAATCCTGGAAGAACAGCCCGCGCTTCTTCCTCCTGCGGGTGCTGGCGGTGGCTGCCGTTTATGTGGCGGTGGGGTTGCTGCTGGGGCACGGCTACCAAGGCTGGATCATCGCCATACCCGCCGCTTCGGTAGTGGCGTTTATTGTGTTTTTGCAGAGCATTTCCGATGGCGGCTCGGGTTCAGGGGGCGGTTCCGGCTCAAGCTCCGGCAGCTCAGGTTCAAGCTCCAGTTCAAGCAGCAGTTCGTCCGGCGGTGGGGGTTCCAGTGGTGGCGGTGGGGCATCCGGTAGTTGGTAAGCGCTAGCGCGGTTTGTAGCTTACCCATCCGGCCTATGCAGGTCATCGAAACCCTGCACCAGGCGCACAGGCCCTTCGGCAGAGGCAATTACCGTCGCCTGTATTCGTGGTAAAACGTTAACCCTTGCACCCCTGGGTATGGAGACTCAATGTCTGCTTTCAACGCACCACCCATGACTGTTCGGGAGGCCACTGCCGAGGATGCCTTATGCATTGGCGTGCTCGGTATGCAGGTGTTTCTCGACACGTACGCCACCCAAGGCATCCGCGCCTCGATTGCCAATGAGGCGTTGCAAGCCTTTGCGCCGCAGACCATCGCCCAACTGCTGGCACAACCCGGTCTCTCGCTGGTGGTGGCTGAGTCGAATGGCCATCTTGTTGGCTTCGCCCAGATCAAACTCCATGCCACTCATTCGATGATCACAGCACCGGATGCCGCCGAGTTGCAGCGCCTTTACATCCAGGAGCGATTTACCGGGCAGGGCATTGGCTATCGGTTGCTGCAGGCGGCGGAACAGCGCGCGGCCCTGGGCGCCGCGTCTTTATTGTGGGCGACCGTATGGGAAGGCAATGAGCGCGCGTTGGGTTTTTACCCTCGACGTGGTTACGAGGTGCTGGGTTCGCCGACCTATACCTTCCAGGGAGAAACCCACGGTAATCGTTTATTTGGCAAAGCCTTGGAGCCCTGCACATAAGGGCTCAGGGCAGGGTGATGTAATCGTTCTGCTGGATGATCGGCTGGTGTGCGCCTTGCACCAGGTGAATATAGCGCCCGTCCACCAGATCGATAGGCAGGCAGTCGTCAATATCCATCACGCCATCGGTATGGGCCTGCGACCAGTGCTGCAATAGCTGCTGCCGGCCCTTGCGCTTGGCTTCCTGTTTGTCGCGTGCCACCACCAGTAAGTAATGGTGGGCCTCGCCGAACACCCTGGCTTCATAACCACCCAGGTTGATGAAATACAGGTGATGGGCACCGGCAGGCGGCGCCATTTGGCTGAGTTCGACCTTCCAGCCGTCTACGCCATCGACCGCCATCCAGGCGTCGATATGCATACCCTTGGGGCTGCCGAACCAGCCGTCGCGCAACTGCGAGTAGGTGGCTTGCAGCGTATCCGCCACTGCGAACACCACATCGTGAACTTCGATTTTCGCCCTTGGGTGCTTGCCCCCGAGCATGACCACAAACAGCATTACAGTTCCTGCCTGGCGGTTGGGTAAAGGCTAACCATACTTCGATTGAACCCTTTTGTCCGGTCAGTGCCACACTGTTAATTCGCCAACTCATCAGGAGGTTGTTATGCGCACCATTGATCTGGCCGGTGTTCCCGTGCCTGTCATCGGCCAAGGCACCTGGCGCATGGGTGAAAACCCGGACCTGCGCAAAGCCGAAGTCACCGCGTTGCAATTGGGTATCGACGAGGGCATGAGCCTGATCGACACCGCTGAAATGTACGGCGAAGGCGGCGCCGAAGAGGTGGTGGGCGAGGCCATTCGCGGCAAGCGCGAGCAGGTGTTCCTGGTGAGTAAAATCTACCCTCACAATGCCAGCCACAAGGGCGTGCCGCGTGCCTGTGAGGCCAGCCTCAAGCGCCTCGGCACTGACTATATCGACCTGTACCTGCTGCACTGGCGCGGCCAGTACCCGCTTGAAGAAACCGTCGAAGCATTTGAACGTCTGCGCGAGGCAGGCAAGATCGGCCGCTGGGGTGTTTCCAACTTTGACGTCGCCGACCTGCAGGAACTTGCATCTCCCAACTGTGCGACCAACCAGGTGCTCTACAACATTGAAGAGCGGGGTATCGAGTTCGACCTGTTGCCCTGGTGGCAACAGCACCATTTGCCACTGATGGCGTACTGCCCAATCGCCCAGGGCGGCGAACTGCTGTCCAGCCCGACCCTCAAGCAAATTGCCCACCGACATGAGGCCACCCCGGCACAGATCGCCCTGGCCTGGGTACTGCGCCAGGACGGTGTGATTGCCATCCCCAAGGCGGTGAGCCCCGAGCATGTGCGGCTTAACGCAAACGCCGCGAAACTGGTGCTCGACGAGCATGATCTGGATGCGATCGACCGCGTGTTCGGCGCACCCAAGCGCAAGCATCCACTGTCAATGGTCTAGCAGACCCGCAGAAACGGTGCCGTCCATGGCCGCCGTTTCTGCGTCACCCAGGGTTAGCCGGCGACCGGGCTACGCCAGTCGTCCGAGCCGGAAGTGCCCGCTACTTCGTGCGTCCAGATGATCTTGCGATAGGTGAAATGCACGTCTTCCAGATGCGTGAAGTGCGCGTTTTCCGGTGCCTGGCAGTTGGGCATGCGTGACTGGATGTCCACGATGGTCGCCCCCTCAAGCTCGATGGTGAAATAGTGTTCCTGGGTGCCGGCCGAAGAGGTACGGAACCATTGCAGTTGGCATTTGACTTCCTCGCCACTGGTCAGCGCGCTGAACAGCAGGGGCGATGATTTATCGAAGACCTTGCTGATCATCAGCGGTTTGTGAACGCGCTGGCCGGTTGGCTGACCGGATTGCGGGTCACGGGGAATAATCACCTGGTGCGAAAAGGCCTGGACCAGGATCTGGTCTTCATGGCCCTCCTGGTAAATGTTGCCTACCGAGTCCTGGGTGAACGTGCCTGCCGTAATCAGTCCTTGTTTGACACCGGTGATCGAGAGGTATGCGGGTGTTGGCATGACGGGTTTCCTTGCCTGATGGATGAAGTAGTAGCCAGCCGTAGTTGTGCCGGCTGGGCAAGTTCCTATAACAAGAAGCGTGCCTGAAATTAACAAGCCCAGTAAAAGCAGGGGGTTTGCTTGTTATTGAACTTGATTTCATTAAAGGCGTGGATGTTTTAATCAGATTTAAATGAAATTGGTTGCGCAGAAGTGTGCATTAATTTGCTCGTCTAGCTTTTTCGTGTGCTTGTTGGGGGAGAGGTTTAATTGAACGTGGTGTGCTGTTTTTGCTGCGCAAAATGGTGCGCACGCCAATGATTTAGGGGTTTGTAGGAAAATCCTTAAGTGCGGTTTTGACACTTGCTGGATGTTATTTGTCCGGCTAGTGTTTGCGAACTTCGTGGAGAGAATGGCGAGGTTTTTATAATCGTATTTTTTGCACCTGAGTGTGCTTCAGGTGCGTGGAATTTAATGTTTTAAATGGTGTGCGGCCCAAAATGGATTATTCAGGCGCTTTGTGTGGTTATTATCTTGAACTTGCCTTAGTGCCCTGTTCGCCAGGTAACTATGCCGGCGCAGACATGCGCTTTTCAAGTGAATATGAGGCTTTGGAAGCCGAGCTTGGCAAGCTGCAATCGATGCATGTCAGCACCCAGCCGGACTGGCAGGTGGTCATGCAGATCAGCGAAGGCCTGTTGCGTCAGCACACCAAGGATCTGCGAGTGGCGGCCTGGTTGACCTGGGCGTTGTACCAACGCGAATCTTTTCCAGGGCTGTTGGCGGGCCTGGGGTTGATGCGTCATTTGTGTGAGCACTATTGGGCGGTTGTCTATCCGCAAAAAATGCGCACCCGTGGCGCAGCACTGGGCTGGTTGGCGCTGCGCCTGGAGCAGGTGTTTGCACACAACGTTTCGCTCAAGGATCAACAGCCACTATTTCGCAGCATGCTTGAGCACCTGGCGCACCTTGATCAGCTCTGGTCTGTGCACTTGAGTGATGAGGCGCCGCTGTTGCTGCCGCTGCGCAGGCAGTTGACGCAGCGGTTGGAGCAGGCCGTACAAGCAGAACGGCCAGAAGCCGTTTCGGCGGGTGTGATTGCTCAGGTCAAGCAGGCGGCGACGCGGTTGCTGAGCCCCGAGCCGGCAACAGGTCATGAAAAAACAGGCAACCCTGCGATAGCCAGCGAAAAGGAGGCCCACAAGTCACTGCGCACGTTGCAGGAGCATGGACGGCACTTATGCAACTGGTGGCTGCGCCAGGATGCGACCGACCTGCGCGCCTTGCGCCTTAACCGGGCACTGACCTGGCTGGCGCTCAACAGCTACCCCGACGCTGACAGCGACCGGCTCACGGTGCTGCGTGGCCCGACGCCCGACAAGCTCAAGCGCTACCGGGAGCGTTTTGCCCAAGGGCATTACGGCGAACTGTTGCTTGAGCTTGAGGCCAGCCTGGCGGGGGCGTTGTTCTGGTTTGACGGCTTGCGCATGGTCTGGGAATGCCTTGAGGCCTTGCAGGCCGATCTGGCCATGACCGAACTCGAAGTCAGCTTCGCGCTGTTACTGCAACGGCTGCCGGACCTGCCCGAATTCAGGTTTCACGGGGGTGCGCCATTTGCCGATACCGCCACCCGGGACTGGATCACGCTTCAGGTCGCTCGGCACTTGCAGCCGCCTGCGCCGTCCGGCGTGGTGGTGGATGCCAACGCCGAACCCTGGGAGGCGGCCTTGCAAGAGGTTATGCCCAGGTTGCGCAAGGACGGGCTCAAGGAGGCAATACACGACCTCAAGCAGGGTATGCACAGCGCACGCAGCGAGCGCGCGCGTTTTCATTGGCGGCTGGCACTGGCGCGGTTGTGCATATCGGCAGGCAAGCATGAGCTGGCGAAGGTGCAGCTGGAAGGCCTGGACCACGAGCTTCAGCGCGCCGGTCTGGATCGTTGGGAGCCGGAACTGGCACTGCAGGTTGCACAGCTTTTGTATCGCTGTTGCGAGCTTTTGCCGCAAAACCAGGCCATACGCGAGCGCAAGGAAAGTACCCACCGAAGGCTCTGCCACTTCGATGTTGAAGCGGTACTTGAATAGGCTTTTGAACCCCCTCGAAAAAAGGAGATTTACCGTGGCCAAAGAAGGTTCGGTAGCACCCAAGGAACGTATCAATATCACCTTCAAGCCCGCCGTCGGGGGCGCCCAGGAAGAGGTCGAGCTACCGCTGAAGTTGCTGGTGCTGGGCGACTTCGCCCAGCGCGAAGACCCACGCAAGCTCGAAGACCGCAAGCCGATCGGTATCGACAAGCACACCTTTGATGACGTGCTGGCCAAACAGGCACTGGCGTTGACCCTGAGCGTGCCGAATCGCCTGCAGGAACAGCCCGATATCGAAGCGCTGTCGATCCATGTGCGGGTCAACTCGATGAAGGATTTCACCCCGGCGAACCTGGTCGAGCAAATTCCAGAGCTGCAAAAGCTCATGGCGCTGCGTGAAGCGCTGATGGCCCTCAAGGGGCCGTTGGGTAACACGCCGAGCTTTCGCAAGGCGATCGAACAGGCGCTGGCGGATGACGACTCCCGCGCCCGGGTATTGGCCGAACTGGGGTTGAGTGACCCCGCAGCCTGACATTTTCAGTAAAGGAAACTGATGCCATGACCATCCCACAGCATGCGCTGCCCACCCGAATGGCTGACGAGCACAGCATTCTCGATACCATCATTGCCCAGACACTGCTGAGCGCGGATGACGAGGCCTACAGCATTGCCAAACGCGGTGTCTCGGCGTTTATCGAAGAGCTTGTCAAACCGCACAACAGCGGCGAGCCGGTCAAGAAGCGCCTGGTCGATCGAATGATCGCCGAGATCGACATGAAACTCAGCGAGCAAATGGATGAAATTCTTCATCACCCGGATTTCCAGGCGCTGGAAGCTGCCTGGAGGGGGTTGCACCTGCTCGTCGATCGCACCAATTTTCGCGAGAACATCAAGATCGAACTGCTGAACGTCTCACGACAGGACCTGCTGGACGATTTCGAAGACTCCCCGGAAACCACTCAGTCCGGGCTGTACAAGCATATTTACAGTGCCGAATATGGCCAGTTCGGCGGCCAGCCCGTGGGCGCCATCATTGCCAACTACTTCCTTGGGCCCAGCGCGCCGGATGTGAAGCTGATGCAATACGTTTCCAGTGTTGCCTGCATGGCCCATGCACCGTTTATTGCCGCCGCAGGGCCGAGCTTTTTCGGTTTGGAAAGCTTTACCGGTTTGCCTGACATGAAGGACCTCAAGGATCATTTCGAGGGGCCTCAATTTGCCAAATGGCAAAGCTTTCGTCAGAGCGAAGACGCCCGTTACATTGGCCTGACCGTGCCGCGGTTCCTGTTGCGTACCCCTTACGATCCCCTTGAGTGCCCGGTCAAGACATTTGCCTACCAGGAAAACGTGGTCAACAGCCACGAACACTATTTGTGGGGCAATACCGCGTTTGCCTTTGCCACCCGGCTGACGGACAGTTTTGCCCGCTTTCGCTGGTGCCCGAACATTATCGGCCCGCAAAGCGGTGGCGCGGTGGAAGACCTGCCCCTGCATCACTTCCAGAGCATGGGAGAAATTGAAACCAAGATCCCGACCGAAGTGCTGGTCTCTGACCGTCGCGAGTACGAACTTGCGCAGGAAGGCTTTATTGCCCTGACCATGCGCAAAGGCAGTGATAACGCAGCGTTCTTTTCCGCCAGCTCGGTACAAAAACCCAAGTATTTCGGTAACAGCGCCGAGGGCAAGGAAGCTGAGTTGAACTACCGCCTGGGAACGCAACTGCCCTACATGATGGTGGTCAACCGGCTGGCGCATTATCTCAAGGTGTTGCAGCGCGAGCAGTTGGGTTCATGGAAGGAGCGTACCGACCTGGAACTGGAACTCAACAAATGGATCCGCCAATACGTTGCCGACCAGGAAAACCCCAGCGCCGAAGTGCGTGGGCGACGCCCATTGCGGGCTGCTCGCATCGTGGTCAGTGATGTCGAGGGCGAACCGGGTTGGTACCGCGTCAACCTCAGTGTACGGCCGCACTTCAAGTACATGGGCGCGGACTTCACCTTGTCCCTCGTCGGCAAACTCGACAAAGAATGAGAAAGGGGCAGGGGATACCCGACTATCGCAGCCTGTTTGAGCGTCTCGAAGGCCTGGCACCCGCCAGGGCCGGCAGCGTAGCGTCGATCGCCGCGCACTTGGAGAACATGCTCGGCACACGTGCAGGCAGTGTCTTGACGCTGCCAGACTACGGGCTGCCCGACCTCAATGACATGCGCTTGAGCCTGCATGAGTCATTGAGCCAGTCGCGGCTGTCGATTGAACGGTTCATCCAGGTATACGAACCACGTCTGTCGAATGTGCGTGTCAGGGGCTTGCCCGATACCGGCAACCCTTTGGTCCTGGCGTTTGTGATTGAGGCGACACTGCTCATCGAGGGCGTTGTGCAACCGGTGGTTTTTAATGCGCAGTTGGCCGGTGGTGGTCAGGTTGAGGTACAGCCTGATGTCCTTTAACCACTTTTACCAAAGTGAACTCAGTGCCTTGCGCCAACTTGGGCGGCGTTTTGCTGAGCGTAATCCTGCCTTGGCACCTTTTCTCGCCGATTCAGGCCAGGATCCGGATGTAGAGCGTCTATTGGAAGGCTTTGCGTTCCTGACCGGGCGCTTGCGCCAGAAGCTTGCCGACGAGCTTCCAGAGCTGACTCATTCATTGATGCATCTGTTGTGGCCCAACTATATGCGGCCACTGCCGGCCTTCAGCATCTTGCAGTTTGACCCGTTGAAACATGCGTGCACCACGGTCAGCGTAGAACGGGACACGCCGGTTGAAAGCGTGCTGGTCAATGGTGAGCGCTGCCGCTTTCGTACCTGCTACGCCACCCAGGTGCTGGCGCTGCAACTGAGCCGCCTGGAGTACGTGGCCCAGGGCGCACAAACGCTCCTCAACCTGCGCATGGAGATGAGCGTGGAGGGCAATTTGAGTCAGTTGGCATTCGATCAATTGCGCTTGCACCTGGCGGGTGATCGGCAGGTGAGCCAAGGTTTGTACCTGAGCCTGCTGCGTCATCTGGAAGGCATCGAACTGCGGCTCTTTGACCATGAAGGGCTGGTGATCAGTGATCGCGAGGGCCAGCCGTTGTCGCTGCGGCTTGCTGCAAACCAGGTAAAACCGGTGGGGTTCGATGAGGAACATGCACTGATTCCCTATCCGGCGAACACTTTTTGCGGCTATCGCCACCTGCAGGAGTATTTTGCGTTTGCGGACAAGTATCTGTTTGTCGATGTACTCGGGCTGGATGCGTTACAGGCGTTGCCACATGAACTGCTCAAGCGGGCCAGGTGTGTAGAGCTGCGTTTCAAGTTAAACCACCACGCGCAGGCGACGTACCGTCCCACTCTGGACAACGTAAAGCTGTATTGCACGCCCATTGCCAACCTGTTCAAACATGATGCAGTGCCGATTCGCCTGGATGGCAAGCAGGATGAGTACCTGCTGCTGCCGGGTGGCATAGCGCGGGGCAATGCCGCGGTCTTTTCCGTGGACCAGGTGACCGGATGGCGCCCGGGTGGGCTGGGCTACCAGGCGTATGTGCCGTTCGAATCCTTCGAGCATGGCAGTGGCAATGCCACTTCAGCGCGCACGCCCAGCTACAGCATTCGTCAGCGTTCGTCGGTGCAAAGTGCCGAACTGGATACCTGGTTGAGTTTTGGTATTGGCCCAGGCCATGAGCAGGAAACCCTCTCGATTGAATTGACCTGCACCAACCACAACTTGCCACAGCTGCTGCAAGTGGGAGAGATCAACCAGCCCTGCGAACAAACACCGGAATTCCTGACGTTTCGCAATATCTGTGCGCCGACGGCGAGCTTTGCTCCGCCTCTGGACCAGGACTTCCTCTGGAAGTTGATCAGCAACATGTCGCTCAACTACCTCTCGTTGACCGATACCAGCGCCCTGAAAGTCATCCTCCAGACCTACGACTTGCCGCGCTATCACGATCGACAGGCACACAACGTCAGTCAGCGAAGACTGGATGCATTGAAGGCCATCCGTCATCAAGCCGTCGACCGAATGCACCGTGGGCTGCCGATACGCGGCCTGCAAGTCGACCTGAGTATTGACGCCAACGGCTTTGCCGGCCAGGGCGACTTGTTTGTCTTCGCCTCGGCACTCAATGAGTTTTTTGCCCTCTACGCCGGCCTCAATTCGTATCACGAACTGCGGGTCACCAGCACACAAGGAGACGTGTATCTATGGCCACCCCGGATGGGTCGGCAGGCCCTGCTTTGAGCGCTCTAACACGCACAATTCGCGAGTATTCGTTGTTCCAGGCGGTGCTGCAGGTGATCGAACGCCTGCGCGACAGCCATCCATCGCTGGATGACGACACGTTATATGACTTGCTCGAGTTCCAGGCCAACCCAAGCTTGGGGTTCCCTGGGCACGACATTGACGGGGTGGCTTTTTTTGTCGAACACGGACAGTTACGCGCTCGCCTGCGGCTTAACGTGCTGGGCCTGTTTGGCGCCGGTTCGCCATTGCCCGGGTTCTATCAAGAACAGGCGAGTGGCAGCGTGAGCCGCGGCTTTCTTGACGTATTTCACCATCGCCTGCAGAGGTTGATGCTGCCGATCTGGCGCAAATATCGCTATCGAGCGAGTTTTCGCACCGACGCCAGTGATGCTTTTTCCGCGCAGATGTTCGCGCTGGTCGGGCTGGGCAGCCACCAGATTCGCGACGCGGCGCAATTGGACTGCAAGCGATTGTTGCCGTACCTGGGGCTGCTGAGCCTGCGAGTGCACTCGGCCACCTTGATCGAAACGGTGCTGCGTCATTACTTCAAGCACAGCCGTTTGTTCATAGAGCAATGGGTTGAACGCACGGTGGTTATCGGCCAACAGCAACGCAATCAACTCGGGGCGGCCAACAACGTGCTTGGCGAAGACCTGCTGCTCGGCCACCAGGTTGCCGATCGCAGCGGCAAGTTCAGGGTGCAGGTCGAGGGCTTGAGCTGGCCGCGCTTTCACGCGTTTCTACCCGCTGGCAGCGCGTGCAAGCCGTTGTGCTCGCTGGTTCGCCTGATGCTGCGCACGCCACTGGAATATGACGTGCGCCTGGTACTGGCCGAGGGTGAAGTTCGGCCGCTGCATATTGGCGAGCGCAACGTGTGTCGTCTCGGTTGGACCAGTTGGTTGGGGTACGAGAGTGCCGACGGTGTGGTCACTCTGGCCAGCAACTCTGATTAGGGACTGATGATTATGATGAATGTAGACCTGCAACAACTGATCCGGACCTTGACGCCTCAGACGCGCCTTGACCTGGCGCGGTCCGCCGAGCGTTGTGTAACGCGTGGCGGAAAGGAAGTGTTGGTTGAGGACCTGCTGCTGACGCTGCTGGAACATGCCGAGGGGCCTTTGGTAAAGGCGCTGGCGGATGCCGAAATTGCTCCAGGTGAGCTTCAGGCCCTGTTACTGCTCAAAGGCGAACAAAGTGCATCGCGCAGCCCGGTGTTTGCCCCGGCACTCGTGCAATGGTTGCAACAAGCGTTAATGGTTGCCCACCTGGAGTTGGGGCAGGTTGAGGTCGGCGCCGGTGCTTTATTGCTGGCACTTCTGCGTCATCCGCTGCAACACGCGGGCAGTGCTTATCAGCCGTTATTGAGCCGCTTGGACGCGCAACGCGTGCGTGATTTTTTGTTGAGCCGGGGCTGCGAAACCGCGCCGTTGCGACAAGGCGAGTCACTGCTGGAGCGCTTTACCCATGACCTGACGCGTCAGGCGCGTGAAGGGCGGATCGACCCGGTCCTGTGTCGTGACGCGCAGGTCCGTCAGTTGATCGATATCCTTGTGCGTCGGCGCAAGAACAACCCGATTCTGGTGGGAGACGCGGGCGTGGGTAAGACCGCCATCGTCGAAGGGCTCGCATTGCGAGTGGTTGCCTCACAGGTGCCCGAGCCACTCAAGGGCGTACGCATACTGACCTTGGACATGGGCTTGTTGCAGGCCGGCGCCAGCATCAAGGGCGAGTTCGAACGGCGGCTCAAAGGTGTGATCGACGAGGTTAACGCCTCTCCACAGGCCGTGATCCTGTTTATTGACGAGGCACATACCCTGGTGGGTGCCGGCGGGCAGGTGGGTGGAGGCGATGCCGCCAATTTGCTCAAGCCCGCCCTGGCGCGCGGTCAATTGCGCACCATCGCCGCCACGACCTGGTCCGAGTACAAAAAATACATCGAAAAAGACCCGGCATTGGCACGGCGCTTCCAGCCGGTAAAAGTCGACGAGCCAAGTGTGTCGGCGGCGGTCTCCATTTTGCGCGGGTTGGTGCCGGTGTATGAAGCCAGCCATGGCGTCTATATACGTGACGACGCGGTGGTGGCAGCAGCACAACTGAGCGCTCGTTACCTGGCAGGGCGACAGTTGCCGGACAAAGCCGTCGACGTACTGGATACCGCCTGTGCGCAAGTGCGTATCCGCCTGACGACGGCGCCTGAGGCGTTGCAGCAGCTGTGCGCTGAATGGGCTGAGGGCACTCGCCAGCGTGTGGCGCTTGAGCGCGATGTTGAAGCCGGCTTGCCCGTTGACCAACCGGCGTTGCAGGCACTGGCCCAGCGGCTGGACGCTCTCGAGCTTGAGCGCCAGCAAACCGAGCAGCGCTGGATGCAGCGTGAACAGCAGCAAGCCAGCCATGAAGTATGCCCACGGGTAGTCGCCCAGGTCATCAGCGGCTGGACCGGCATCCCGGTTGAGCAACTGGCCTTGGAGCACAGTGAGCGCGTCCTGGGTTTTGCCGACGCCCTGGGCGAGCGAATCATTGGGCAGGAACCGGCGGTGCAGGCGCTGGATCGTAACCTGCGAGCGGTGGCTGCGGGCCTCAATAATCCTGAGGCGCCTGTGGGCGTATTTTTGCTCGCCGGCCCAAGCGGGGTCGGCAAGACCGAGACGGCGCTGGCACTGGCGGACTTGCTGTACGGCGGTGAGCGGTTTGTGATCACGCTGAATATGTCGGAGTACCAGGAGCAACACTCGCTGTCCCGATTGATTGGTGCGCCTCCCGGTTACATTGGTTACGGCGAGGGCGGGGTGCTGACGGAGGCCGTGCGCCAGCGACCTTATTCGGTGGTGTTGCTCGATGAAATCGAGAAGGCCGACCCAGAGGTGCTGAACCTGTTCTACCAGGTCTTTGACAAGGGCTTGGCCAATGACGGTGAAGGCCGCGAAATTGATTTTCGTAATACGTTGATCCTGATGACGTCCAACCTGGGCAGCGATTGCATCAGCGCACTGTGCGCCGATGGCAGGCGACCTGACGCTGCGGCCCTGGAGGAAGTGATTCGCCCGGTATTGCGCGCTCACTTCAAGCCGGCTCTGCTCGCTCGCATGCGAGTCGTACCGTATTACCCGCTCGCAGACGAACGCTTACAGGACGTGGCAAGGCTCAAGCTGGCGCGCCTTGGCCAACGGTTGCAGGCGCGCGAACTGGTGTTCAGCTACAGCGCCGAACTGGTCACGCACATGGTCGAGCGTTGTATGCACCAGGACAGTGGGGCGCGTTATATCGACCAGTGGATCGAGTCCCACCTGCTGCCGCCGATCGTTGATCGTCTGCTCGGTGCGATGGCCGTTGGCGAATCCCTCTCGGCCACCCACGCGACGCTCGATGGCAGCGGTGTGCCAGTGTGTGAGTTCAGCCTATGACGCACAGCCCGTTCAAGTCGTTGCCTGATTCGCCGGCCTACGTCGACCAACTGCTGGGCTGGTTTACCCGCCTGGGCTTCGAGCGCGAGGAGTCGAGGTTGGCAGACCTTTGCGTCACGGCCGCTGCGCAGTTGAGCCAGTGCGACCTGTGCCAACTGTATGCACGGGATGAAACCACCGGCCAGCCGGGGCTGATCGCTCAGTATTTTCCCGACGGGGAACCCTCAGGCCAGTGTGGCGCAAGCGTAGATGTTCAGCACCAGCAGTTATTGCACTACGTCCTTGATCAGGGGCGTGAACTGACCATTGATCAACTGTGCAACAGCGCCTATGACAGCGGTTTTCTGCCCTTGGCGGCGCTGCCTTGGCACTCGCTGACCTGCCTGCCCTTGTTTAATCGGAGCAAGGCGGTGTGCGGCGTTCTGCTTTGCGCCAGCCTGCGCCCTGCGCAATTGCACGGCTACGCCGCTTCTTTGGGCCGATTGGGCAGCTTTGCCCTGGGCCAATCAACCCTGTTGCGGCTTGCCCAGCCCAGGCAAGTCCGGCTTGTTCCCCCGTGCGATACACCCGTGACCGGCGCCTATGGCTTGATTGGCAACAGTGCCGCGATGGAGGCGACCTGCCACCTGATCGGCAAGGTTGTGCAGGCACCGTTTACCGTGCTGTTGCACGGAGAAACCGGCACGGGCAAGGAGGTGGTGGCGCGTGCGATTCACGCCGCCGGCCCGCGCAGCACGCGAGCGTTTGTGGTGCAAAACTGCGCAGCCTTCCCCGAGGGCTTGCTGGAGAGTGAGCTGTTCGGCTACCGCAAAGGCGCGTTCACCGGTGCGGAGCGTAACTATGCGGGGCTGTTTGACGCAGCCGATGGCGGCACACTGCTGCTGGATGAGATTGGCGATATGCCACTCTCCCTGCAGGCAAAGCTGCTGAGGGTTCTACAAGAAGGTGAAGTGCGCCCGTTGGGTGCCAATACCGCTCACAAGGTCGACGTGCGAATTATCGCCGCCACCCATCGCGACCTGCTGGCAATGGTCAGCCAGGGGACTTTTCGCGAAGACCTCTATTACCGATTGGCGCAGTTCCCTATCCAGTTACCGGCATTGCGTGAGCGCGACGGCGATGTGCTGCTGCTTGCCCGGCACTTTGCTGAAAAGGTCTGCGCGGCACTCGAAAAACCGGTGGTCAGCTGGTCCAGCGCGGCGCTTGATCAGCTCTCCAGCCATGCCTTCCCTGGCAATGTGCGTGAGCTCAAATGCCTGGTCGAACGGGCGGTGCTGCTGTGTGATGACGGGGTGATTTTACCTGCGCACCTGTCGCTGTCATCGGCGCCCGCAGGTGCAACCATCGAGGCCACCCTCCGTCAGCGCCTGGAGCGCGTGGAGCGGGTCTTTCTGATCGACTGCCTGCACAAGAACCGTGGCAATCGAACGCGCACTGCGCGTGAACTTGGGGTAGCGCGTCGCACGCTGCTGTACCGGCTTGCGCGGTTGAATATCCCCAATCGAGGGGAATGTTGAATGGCGTATTCACGCTGGCGTGCTCATGGGCTCTGCGCTTACCCGTTTGTCTTATCTACCTGGGAGAACCCCGATGCCTGATCGTCCATGGCGAGCCGTGGTGCTTGTGTTGTGTTTGCTGAGCGGCTGCAGCGGCAATTACGTGTTTGATGATGCTGACTATCGTCCTTTGGGTGACCCCCAAGCGACCCGTCGCGGCCAATGAGATGGAGCCTTTCATGCAATTAGTGCTTGAGGTGTGTGAGGGCGGGGGCGATGAGCCGCCACCGCGCAAGGTGTTCGATGGGATGGGCGGCGTGGTCGGTCGTGGAGCCGGTTGCGACTGGATTATTCCTGACCCCAGTCGTTTGCTTTCCAGTCACCACGGGTTGATCGCTTACCGTGACGCGCGTTATTTCCTGACGGATATCAGCAGTAATGGTATCCGTGAGGTGGGCAGTGGCAAGTCGCTGCAAAAGGGGCAGGCGCGGCTGATCGTGGAGGGTGATGTTTTCCAGTTGGGGCCATTTGCTATCCGTGCGCGTTTGATTGAACGCGTGACGCCGCATCGTCAGCCATTATCCGCTGCGGGCGGGGTGATACCCGAGGATGCTTACCTGGGCCTGGACCCCGTTCAAGAATGGGATCGCCAGTCGATGCACGGGGCACCACCGTGCGAGCTGGACGCCTTGAACGACGTGCAAGAGGCACCGAGTGCCTGGATGTCGAGTGACTGCGTTGAGCGCGATTACCTGGCCTTACCCGCCCAGGCAGACGCTCCGGGAGAGAGGGTCGAGCCTGTCTTGCCTGATTCGCAGGCGCCGCAGACCGATGAAGCGTTCTGGACGCAATTCGCCACAGCGTTGGGCGTCGGTGTGCAGACGCTTGATTGCGCTGGCCGCGAGGCGTTGGCGATTAGAGCTGCGGGCTTACTCGGGCACGTGATTGATGGGTTGCAACAGAACCTGCGCACTCATGACGAACTGCACAGTGAATTGAGCCTGGACCCTAGCACCTTGATCAAACGTCCGAACGTGTTGAAGGACAACCTGGGCATTGACTCAGTGTTGGCGTCGCTGCTGGGCATGGGAGCGTTGGCGCAACCCGGCGCCGAAGCGGCCATTACGCAGGTGTACCGGCAAATGCAAGTGCATCAGGTCGCGCTGCTCGTTGCGTGCCGCACGGCGCTGCGCACCTCGCTGGCGACGTTTGCCCCCGGCCATTTGCAGGCCGGTTTTGCGCGCGATGACAAGCTGCCAAGGTTCTTTGCCGACAGGGCGCATTGGCGGGCCTACCAGCGCCACTATCAACGCTTGGTCGAAGCAGATGCATTGAACACGGGCCCGTTGCGCGGCGATTTTGCCAAGGCCTATGAGGAACAGGTACGCCTGGCCTCAGCCTTGTTTGCCACACCGTCAGGAGGATGCCCATGACCCGTGTCGCGCTACCTCTTTTGGTCGTATTGATGCTGCTGGGTGGTTGCACCAGCCTGTCACCCTTTTCCACAGTGACCAAGCTCGACCTGACGCTGGCCGCCAGTGACGAAGTGAATCCCGACCTGCATGGGCGCCCCTCTCCGGTGGTGGTGCAGCTGTTCGAACTCAAGCATCCAGTGGCATTCGAAAACGCGGATTTTTTCACGCTGTACGGGCATGCCGAGCAGGCACTGCCCAAAGACTGGGTGAGCAGCGAGGAACTGGAGTTGCGCCCCGGCGAGCAGGTGGCCCTCAAGCTCAGGAGCGAACCGCAAAGCCGTTACGTGGGCATCATCGCGGCATACCGTGATTTGCCCCATGTGCAATGGCGTTGGGTGCTGCCGCTGGCGCCACAGCAAGTGACGCGAGCGCACCTGGTGCTTGACCAGGCGGGCATCCGTGCTGGCGACCCGCTCGTCAGCGCCTTGGAGAATTAAGATGCAGGTTCATAAAGTCATCTGGCAGGAAGGGATGTTGCTGCGCCCCCAGCACTTGCAACACAACGACCGTTATTACCAGCACCAGCTCAACCGAACCCGCTTGCTGGGCAGTGATGCCTGGGGGTTCCTGAGCCTGGACATCGATCTGCAATACCTGGGCCTTGGCAAGTTGGTGGTCAATCAAGCCAGTGGCGTTTTGCCGGACGGCAGTCTTTTCGAGTTGACCACCACCATGGCGCCACTGGTACTGGAGGTGCCGGCCAACGCGGGCAGGCAATCGGTGTACCTGGCGTTGCCGATGGCGATCGGCAATCAGGTTGAAACCCGCACGCAGGAGGCGCCGGATGTGCTGGCGCGCTACATCGCCTGTGACGTTGAAGTGGCGGACTCCAATGCGGGCCGGGACGCGCGTTGCCAGATCAGTTGCGCACGCCCGGATTTGCGCCTGTTGCTGGGCGAGCAGCCGGGTGATGAGGTCTACGTGAAGCTGAAGATTGCCCAGGTGCTGGAATGCTCTGCGCAAGAGGGGCTGCGGATGGAGCCTGATTTTGCCCCGACGTTTATTTATGTGCAGGGCTCGGGGTTTGTTTCGTCCTGCCTCAAAGAAGTGATCAGCCTGCTGGCCAGCCGGGGAGATGCGATTGCTGAGCGGATTGGCGGCAATGGCGCCACGGCGGGTGCGCAGATTGCCGACTTTCTGATGCTGCAACTGATCAATCGGGCCGAGCCGGTGTTGCGTCATTACCTGGCTCAGCCGCAAGTGCGTTCAGAGGCGTTGTTCCGCGAGATGCTGTCGATACTGGGCGAACTGGCGACGTTTGCCAGTGACAGCAAACGTGCCACCCAGCAGGTGCGCTACCTCCATGGCGACCAGGGCGCGAGTTTTCGTGGGTTGATGGCGGGGTTGCGCACGGTGCTGTCGATGGTCTTTGAGCAGCATGCCCTGGAGCTGGTGCTGCAACAACGCCAGTACGGGGTGATGGTCTGCCCGGTGGCCGATCTCAAGCTGTTGGGCAGCGCGACATTCATCCTGGCGGTCGCGGCTCAATGCGATTCGGAAGAACTGCGCCATCGTTTGCCGGCCCATCTAAAGGTCGGCCCCGTAGAGCGCATCCGTGAACTGGTCAACCTGCACCTGGCGGGCATCAAGGTCAAACCGCTGCCGGTCGCGCCACGCCAGATCCCGTTTCATGCCGGTAAAACCTATTTCATGCTCGAGCTCAGTGCCCGTGACATCGCACAACTGGAGCAATCGGGTGGTTTTGCGTTCCATGTCGGCGGCGAGTTCAGCGAGTTGGAACTGACCTTCTGGGCTATCAGGAATTGAACATGATGAACATGGACAGTGAATACCCGCTGGATGAGAAAACCGTATTGCTGGACCGTAACGGCCACGGCCCGGCACAGGGGCCGGTGACGGACTTCGTCTCGCCACCGCGTTTTGAACAGTTGGAAGACCGCATGGTGTACGCCGCCGCAGTACAGGGCGCGCAACGTTTCAACGTGGGCCTTAACCCGCTGGTGACAGCGGCCTGGGAACTGATGTCCGAGGTGCTTGAGCTCAAACTCAGCAGCGGCCGGGAGAACCTGCAAACGCTTAACGACCGCCTGGCCGCGAGCCTCACACGCTTTGAGGTCCGCGCCCAGCATGAAGGTATGGAAAGTGCTCAGGTGATTGCTGCTCGTTATGTGCTGTGCAGCGTCGTTGATGAAGCGGTAGTGACCACGGCGTGGGGGAGCCGCAGTGACTGGTCGAAGATCAGTCTGCTGAGTCGTTTTCACAACGAAACCTTTGGCGGCGAAAAGTTTTTTCAGCTGTTGGAGCGACTGTCTCGCGACCCGGTAAAACACTTGGCCATGCTGGAGCTGATGTACCTGTGCCTGTCGATGGGGTTTGAAGGCAAATACAGAGTCATGGAGCGCGGCGTAATCGAGCTTGAGGGCGTACGTGACGCGTTGTATCGCCAGATAAGGCATGTGCGTGGCGCCCCGGTTTCTGTGTCTGCCTGCGCCTCCCGACCCCAGCAGGCACGCCGCAAGCGGCTGCGCACGCTCTCCGCAACCGGGTGTGTGGTGCTGGGCGTGATCGCTTTGCTGGCGATGTATTCGACAACTGCCTGGGTACTGGGGCAGGAGCGAGCCCATGCATTGCAACCCTTTCAATCTTCGGCGCCGGAACTGACTCCGACGCCCTTGTAACGCCGGGAACATTCAATGAACGCTTTTTTCAAGGGCGCGGGCACCCTGCTGCGCATCGTTTGGGTATGGAGCTTGTTGCTGGTGCTTTGCAGCGCCTGCCTGGTGTGGTTTTTCGGGCCTCTGCTGGCGGTGGATGACCACCGGTTCTGGCAAGGCGCTACGGCTCGCCTTTTGACCATCAGCACGCTGTTTCTGCTATGGGGGCTGGCAATGGCTGTTATGGGAACACGCCGCAGCGTGCTGCCCCGGATCGAGGAGGACCAGGCTGGCCGTCAGCACCCTGGGCTGGTAGAGGATGAGCGCAAACAGGTGCGCGGGCGTTTCAAGGAGGCGCTGCATACCTTGAAAACATCTCGCCAATATGTCGGGCGCAGCTTGCGCGCACGCAATGAGCTGCCCTGGTACTTGTTGATCGGACAGCGAGGCAGCGGCAAGAGTGCTTTGCTGGCGGCCAATGGCTTGCAGCGCCCGCCGGATCACCTTCAGGCCGTATCATCAGGGGCCGGTGCTTACTGTGACTGGTTCTTCGCCGATCAGGGCGTCCTGATGGAGAGTGCCGGGCGCTACCTGGACCAACCCGACCGCGCAGTCGATGCCGCAGGTTGGTCGACGTTACTCGGGCTGCTCAAGTCCAGGCGCCGGGTGCGGCCACTCAATGGCGTGGTGGTGACGTTGTCGGTGGACACCCTGTTGGGCAGCAATGAGCATGATCTGGAGCGCCATGCACGGCATGTGCATTCCCGGTTACAAGATATCCAGCAGACGCTGCATATCGATATTCCGGTGTATCTGGTGCTGACTCACGCTGACCACATCCCGGGCTTTAGCGCGTTTTTTGATACGCCGCACGACAGCGCCGCAGAGGGCGTGCTGGGTGAGCTGATCACTGGCGACCCCACGGGTGTGCCCATGGCGCAGGTACGCCAGGCGTTCGAGGCGTTGCTCCAGCGCGTGAGTGGCGAACTGATGCAGCGCCTGCACCAGGAGCGCAATGTCGAGCGCCGTGGCCGGATGCTGGATTTTGTGCCCCAGGTGGCACGCATCGGTGAGCGTTTGTGCCTGTTTATCGAAGTGGCGTTCTGCGCCCATCGCAATCAGCGCATCCAGGGGGTGCGAGGTTTCTTTTTGACCAGTGCGGGTGAGCGGCACGAACGCTTTGTGCAAGGTCTTTTCAACCAAGTGATTTTCGCCGAGGCCGATCTTGCAGGGTTGCACACCGAGGAGCATCAACGCATTCGTTGGCAGCAGGCGGGATGGGCGAGCGCCGTCGCGTTGGTCATCGGTGCGGCGGGCATGCTCTGGATGCACAGCTATGGGATCAACCACCAACGCCTGGAGCAGTTGGCGCAGTTAGGTCAGGTCGATACGTCGGCCCCGACCGATGCGGACCAGACCCTGGCGTTACTGACGTTGCTGGACAATCGCCTGGCGGCGACGCGGGTGTTTCCGCCGGTGTCAGAGGCGGGCGTGCTGGAGAGAGCCGGACTGTTTC
The DNA here is from genome assembly GCF_900006605.1 of Pseudomonas sp. 58 R 3. Taxonomy (NCBI): domain Bacteria; kingdom Pseudomonadati; phylum Pseudomonadota; class Gammaproteobacteria; order Pseudomonadales; family Pseudomonadaceae; genus Pseudomonas; species Pseudomonas sp. 58 R 3. The sequence goes on from NZ_CVTT01000030.1 coordinate 63,007, forward strand.
AGGGCGAAGTAAGCCGGCCGCCGCTAGTCAATGCCTACAACGATGCCCTGCAGCAAATGGTTGTGCAGGTCGCTTCGCTGCTCGAAGAGCAGGTGCGGTCGAGCCTTGGGGATCGCGAACGGTTACTGGATAACCTGCGCGCCTACCTGATGCTCAATCTGCGCGAGCGACGTGACGCCGGGTGGCTGGCGGAGCGCGTGGCCAGTCGGTGGTCCGAGCGCTTTGCCGGGGAGTCTGCGACGCAGGCGCGCCTGAGTGAACACTTCGCCCGGCTGCTTGAACAACCCTTTGCCGCGCCACTCAATGATGAGCTGGTTGCCCAGGCTCGCCAGGTGTTGCGCGGAGAGTCGTTGGCAGATGTGGTGTATCGCGTACTGCGCGAGCAATCGCATACGCTGGAACCCAGCCGCCTCACGGACGGCACTGTGTTCACGGCGCTGGATCAACCGATTGCCGGGTTTTACAGCAAGCGCTATGTGCAGTATTTCGACCAGCAAGGCCCGCGACTGGTTAACGCGATTGTCCTGGACAATTGGGTGCTGGGGCAGGCGACTGACCTCAGTGCGATGGAGTTGCGCCGGTTGATCGTCGAGCTGCAACAGCGCTATTTCAGTGAGTACGCCGATGCGTGGAGCCAGGCCTTGGGTCAGGTTCGATTGCGCGAAACCGACAACCTGCGCCAGGACGCCGAACAACTGGCGCGCCTTACCTCGGCGCAATCACCGCTGGTGTTGCTGTTGCAGCAGGTGCGTGAAAATACCCGTTTGCTATCCACCGATGCCCCGATGTCAGCGGTGCCCCACGAGGCCGGTGACGTGGCGGCTATCGCTCAGTCGATGGCTGCCCGTGTACACGCAGGCGTTTTGCCCAAGCCCACAGGCGATGACGCCGCAAGACGCGCCTTGCAACGCCGTTTCGAGCCCTTGCATCAACTGCTTGATGAGCAGCAAAACCCCGGTGAACAACTGACCCAGGCATTGCGCCAGCTTGATGCTGTGCACCTGCAACTGGCGGCGCTGAATCGCGAAGGGGCGCCGGAGCAGGCGGCTTTCCAGATGGTGAAACGGCGTATGGAAGGGCAACAACCCGGGTTGGGACAGTTACGCGACAGTGCCGCACGTTTGCCGCTGCCGCTCAAAGGTTGGGTCGAGGGCCTTGCCGACGACAGTTGGCGGCATTTGTTCGATGAGGCTTATACGCATGTGAACCAACGCTATCAGAGCGAGGTGTATAGCCTGTATGCCAGGGCTATCCGCCAGCGTTACCCGTTCAATGCCCATGCCGGCAGCGACGTGGCTTTGGGCGATTTTGAGGAGTTTTTCAAACCCCAGGGCGTGCTGGCAAGGTTCCATGACCATTACCTGCGCCCGTTTATCAGCGCCGACGGCGGGCGTTATCGCTTGCGCGGGCTGGAAGGCCAGAGCCTGCCAATGTCACGCGCGTTGCTGGAGCAACTCGGCAAAGCGCAGATCATCCGCCGTGGTTTTTTCGGTGGCGACCCCGCCGAGCTGGCGGTTCGATTTACGTTGGCGCCTTATAGCCTGGACCAGGCGGTCAGCCGCGCGGTGTTTAGCTTTGGCGGTCAGCAGCTGGAATACCGCCATGGGCCGATTGTGCCTGTGACGTTCCAGTGGCCCAGCGAGGCGGAAAATGGTCGCAGCAGCCTGGTCCTGGAGCGCGGCGCACAGCGGCCATTGGGCATCGAAAACAATAACGGGGCCTGGTCGTTGTTTCGCTTCTTTGACTTGCTGCACAGCGAGCCCGCCAGTGGGCGCGATGCGCAGCTACTCAAGGCCGATCTTGCCGGTTTGCGTGCCAATTACCTGTTGGTCAGCCAGCGCCCACCCAGCCCGTTTCAGATGGACGCGTGGCGCACATTCCGTTTGCCGGAGCGACTATGACCGCGTCGCAAGCCGCTGCAAACAGCGCGGCACGCAGCCAACGTGGCAAGGCCAGGCAGCGCAACGAAGATGCGTTCCTCGACTGCCCCCAGCAGGGTTGCTGGGCGGTTGCCGACGGTATGGGCGGCCACCGCGCCGGGCACAGGGCGAGCCAATGGGTGATCGACAGCCTTTCCGCGTTGCCGGCCCAGGGTACGTTCGATCAGCGCATTGATGCAGTGCGGCGATGCCTGCAACGGCTCAATCAGAGTTGGGGGGATAACGCCTCTGCGCCGGCCGAAGGTCGCGACGACAGAATGGGCAGTACCGTCGTGGTCCTGCTGCTGGAGGGCCGGCGCGCAGCGTGTATCTGGGCGGGGGACAGCCGCTGTTACCTGTGGCGAGGCGGGCGGTTGTACCAGCTGTCGCGCGATCACTCACTGCTGCGCCAGTTGATGGATGAGCAGCGGTTGAGCCTGGCGCAGGCTCAGGCGCATCCCGGCGCCAGGGCATTGACCCGTGCCGTAGGCGCCCGGCACCCGCTGAAACTCGAAGTGTTGGAGTTGGGCGCACACCCGGGCGATGTTTTTTTGCTGTGCAGTGACGGGGTGTACCAGGCGATGACGCACGCCGAGCTGGGCTGCGCCATGGACAGCGGTACGCCACAACAGGTGGTGGCACGGCTGTTCACGGCGGCGCTACGCGGCCCGGCGCGGGATGACCTGACGGCCGTTGCGGTGCGCACATGACCACGGCACCTGGCATGCCCACCTTGCTGGCGGGCCGTTATCACCTTGAGCGCGTGCTGGGTTCGGGCGGCATGGGCGTGGTCTACCGGGCGCGCGACCTGTTGCATGAGCAGTTTGGCGAGCCCTGTTCCAGTGTGGCAATCAAGGTGCTCGGTGAGAATCTGCGCCTGGCGCCCGATGCACATGTGCTGCTCTACAGCGAGTTCGCCCTGACCCGCAGCCTGCAGCATGAGCGCGTGGTGCGCATGTTTGCGTTCGAGGTGGATATCAGCAGCCAGATGGCTTTTTTCACCATGGAGTTGATGCGCGGCATGACCCTGGACCGGCTCCTGCTGGAGGGTCCCGATGGCTTGCCCTGGCGTGAGTTGCAGCCCCTGGCCGTGCAATTGCTGGATGCCGTGGCGTATGTGCATCGCCAAGGTGTACTGCACGGTGATGTAAAACCGGTGAACATCATGCTGGGTGACGACGGTATTCGTTTGTTCGATTTCGGCCTGGGGCAGGCGACGGCAGAGGCGATGGCGGGGCTGGCGAGTGTGAGTCGTGACCGGTTCAGCGCCTGGACTCCGGCTTATGCGGCGCCGGAGTTGTTGGCGGGCGGTGCGCTGACGGCGAGTGCTGATCTGTATGCGGTGGCGTGTGTGGTGTATGAGTTGGCCCATGGCAAACGCTTGGGCGAGCGTCGGGCCACTGAGCGGCTGGAGCGCCCCCGGCAGCTGCCCGCAGCGTGTTGGCCCGCCTTGCGCTTGGCGTTGGCGATGGATCCTGAGCACCGAACGATCAGCGTGGAGGAGTTGGGCGAGGTGATGGCGCGTTGTCGATGGCGCTGGTTCAGATAGCTAGGGGTGTCTGCCGATGTTTCGATTGGGCCGACGCTGTGTATCTGCTGTTTTGTGGGGAGCTCCCACATTAGCTACCCGGCCAAGTCATGCAGCCGGCAGTACTCTTCCCACCCCAACCCGGCCATCTGCGCGACTTCCTTGTGCACTTCCAGGCGCTGAGCCTCAAAGGCTTCGGCCGATTCGGCCGTCAACTTAAGCGTCAGCTCCCAGGCAAACAGATTCTGGCGCTCAGCCTCGGCCTCGAAAGCCTCATGCAAGCGCTCGGCGCGATACTGCGCGAGGGTTTCGCCTTTGGCTTGGGCGGCCAGAGGGTTGAGGGTGTCCAGTTGTGTAGCCACCTGGGGGTGTTCACTCAAGAAACGGTCCAGGGCGCGCTGGTGGTTATCACCGGGTTCTGACAAGGGCTTACTCCTGATTGGATGAAGTCAATAGATGGGGGCATGCACTAGGCTTTGCAATCAGTCAGCGGGCAATCGCCATACAGGCGGCCAGGGTCGCTGGCCTGGCTTCGGCAAAACCGTTTTGAAGGCTAGCCCGACGGCCCCGACAAATCGCGCAAACTGACATTAATTCTGAATAATTAATCGTAGTGCGGCAAAAGCCTTTCGCTACCGGTAGGTGGCCGTGTAGCGTTACATGGGATTTATGGGCACTGCCAAGCATGGGCAGCGAGCGATACGAGCAGAGGGACGGGGCATGGCGCAAACGCTGTTCAAACTTTTCCTCACCCAGCGCCTGGCTGCCTTGGCCAGCACCGAGTCATTACGCGCTATTCGCGAGGGCTTGTTGTGGATCCTGCCGTGCCTGCTGGTGTCCGCCGGTTTCCTGATCTTGTCCGAATGCGCCAACGCGCTGGGCTTCGATCCGCAGGTAGTGGCGTTTCTGTCGGGGTTGCATAACCAGATCAGCTCGGTAATTCCGCTGCTGGTGGCGGCCTCCATTGGCTACATGCTCGCCATCCAGCACCGCCTGCCACAATTGCCGGTGGCATTTTTGTGCCTGGCCCACGTGGTAGTCGCCACGTTTGTGTTGCGTGACTACCCGCGCGCATCGGCGACGTTTGTGTTGTTTATCGCCATCGCATCGCCCCTGTTGAATGTGCCGGCAATCGCCTGGCTGCACCGCTTTCGCTGGACGCGCCTGGTCAACGAAGACCTGGTGGGCCACAACCTGCGCGGCACCATCAATATGGTGGTGCCGGGCGCCATTACGGCGCTGTTGCTGGTGCTGGTGTTGTCATTGCTGGTGCAGATTCCCTCTGTGGCGCAACTTCAGGGGCCGCAGGTACTGGATGCGCTGCAATCACCCTATGGCAGCGGGTTGTTTGTCACCCTGATGAACTCATTGCTGTGGTTTTTCGGCATTCACGGTGTGTACGCCATGCAGCCGCTGTTCGACGTACTGGACCAGGCCGTGGTGCTCAATGGCGCCGCGCTGGCGGCGGGTGAGCCGATCAAGTACCTGCTCAACAGTGGCCTGCTCGGCTCTTTCGCATTTATCGGTGGGTCGGGCGGGGCGTTGTGTTTGCTGTTGGCGATCCTGCTGTTTTCCAAAAGCCAGTCCATGCGTTTGCTGGCAATGGCCAGCCTGCCGCTGTCGTTGTTCAATGTCAGCGAAGTGCTGTTGTTCGGCTTGCCGATCATCCTCAACCCGCGTTTGTTTATCCCGTTTTTGCTGGTGCCGGCGTTCAACACCCTGCTGGCCTTGACGGTGGTGCAGTGGGGCTGGGTGTCGCCGGCAGTGGCCAGCGTGCCATTTACCGCGCCCGTGCTGCTCAATGCTTACCTCAGCACCCACGGCGATATCGCGGCAGTGGTGCTGCAAGTACTGCTATTGGGCCTGGGCACCCTGGTGTATGCGCCCTATGTGCGCGCGATTCATCGCCAGTCCAGTGATGGCGGCACCGTGTACCTCAAGTCGTTGGATATGACCTTCCGCGGCCTCGAAGAGAAAGGCCGCCTGCTGGAACTGGACCCGGTGTTGGCGTCCCACAAGGCGGCCGCCCGTCAGGCCGTCGAATTGAGCCGTATCCAGCAGATCAGCGATTACGAGTTCTACCTGGAATTCCAGCCCCAAGTCTCGACCCGCACCGGCCTGTGCACCGGCTGTGAGGCGCTGATGCGTGCGCGCGACAGCCAGGGCACGGTGCATTCGCCCTGGGAATTCCTGCAATGGCTGGCCCAGGCGCGGTTGATGCCGGACGTGGATGTGTGGGTGGCCTCCCAGGCCGTGCGCCAGTATCAGAAGTGGCAGAAGATCGGCTTTGACTTGCCCATGACCATCAATATTTCCAGCGCCACGCTGACCCAGGCCGGCTATGGCGAGCGCCTGGTGGAAATTCTCGCCCAGGCCCATGGCCGGGTCTCGGTGGAAATCACCGAAGACGCATTGGTCGGTGATCTCCAGGCCACCCGCCAGACCATCCAGAGGCTCCAGGCGATCGGCGCCAAGGTGTATATCGATGACTTCGGTACCGGGTTTTCGGCCTTGAGCTATCTGCACCAGTTTCCGGTGGACTTTATCAAGATCGACCGCAGTTTCGTGGTGGCCCAGCGCGACCCCAAAGGCGCCCAGGTATTGACCGGCATGCTGCGCTTCTGTGAGGCGCTGAACCTGGGCGTGGTGGTCGAGGGCGTGGAGACCGCCGAGCAGTTGGCCTTTTTGAACACCGGCACCGAGTTGTTTATCCAGGGCTGGTATTTCAGTAAGGCGCTGCCCGGCGACCTGCTGCCGGGCTTTGTCCGCAGGCGGGCGGCGGCTCAGCTGTAAGCGTGGGCGGATGCGTATTCGCGCTGGGTCTGTTCGATCTCTTCGACCAGAGCGTCGATACCCGCCAGCCGTGCACGATTGTCATGGTCCCAGGGGTGAAAGCCCGGTTTGAAGTAGTGCAGCCACGGCCGCAGCATGCGTGGGAACACGCCCTTGGGTCCGTATAGAAACTTGAGCATGCGCCAGAATCCCTTCAGGTGCCCACCGGCTTTGCGGTCGGCCAACAGCAGGCGCACGTGCAAATCAAACACCACCAGCCAGAACAGCAGCGTGGTGGTCAACATGGTGCCGGTGCGCAACAGATAGCGCATCGGCCCAGGCTTGATCACGGTGTTCCACACATCGAACGCCACGGCCTTGTGCTCGGTTTCTTCGAGGGCGTGCCAGTACCACATCTGCTGGTAGCCCTTGAGTGACTTGCCAAAACGCGACGGGTCGCTGAGCAGGATTTCCGCGAGCATCGCGGTGTAGTGTTCCAGGGCGATGGTCACCGCCAGGTTAAACGACGGCGGCAGGTGTTTCTTTTGCAGGTCGAGGAAGAACTTCAGGCGCTTGTCGAGGGTGTGCGCCGGCAGACCGGCCGCTTGCAAGTGATCGTTGTAGGCCACGTGTTCGCGGCTGTGCATGGCCTCCTGGCCGATAAACCCCTGGATTTCTTTCTTCAGCGCCGGGTCGTCGATGCGCTGGCGGTAGTGGCGCACGCTGTCCATGAAAAACAGCTCGCCCTGGGGAAACAGCAGCGACAACGCGTTGAAAAAGTGCGTGATGAACGGGCCTTGTTCGTGCCAGTCCTTGATGCGCTCGGCAGGCAAGGCAAAACGGATATCGCGACGGATCGGCAGCATGGTGCGTGCTCCTGTTCAGAGTCGGGTTTCGTCGTTGGTTTCGAACACCGGCGTGCGTGGTTTGGGCGCCATACGCTTGCTGGCGAAGACCACAAGGGCTTGATAGGCCGCCGGCAGGCAACGGGCGAGCAGGTCGAGAAAATACGCGTCGCGACCGATCAGCACGCGGCGCTTGTTCTTGAGCACACCGTGCAGAATCACCTTGGCGGCCTGGTCGGCGTCGGTGATGAAGAGTTTTTCGAAGTCGGCGCGGGCCTGTTGCTCGCTGTGGATCAGAAAGCCGGTCATGTTCGCGTCGATACGGCTGCTGCGGCAGATATCGGTGCGAATGCCGCCGGGGTGCACGCAGGTGGCGGACACACCGCAGCCTTGCAGGTCGAGTTCCTGGCGCAGGGATTCGGTAAAGCCGCGCACGGCAAACTTGGTCGCGTTGTAGCCGCTCATGCCCGGCTGGGCAAACAGGCCGAATACGCTGGAAGTATTGACCACATGCCCTTCGCCGCTGGCTTTGAGGTGTGGCAGAAACGCCTTGGTGCCATGCACCACGCCCCAGAAGTTGATGCCGACGATCCACTCAAGGTCGGCATAGTCCACGCCCTCGACCGTACTCGACAGCGCCACGCCGGCATTGTTGAAGATCAGGTTGACCTGGCCATGCTCCGCCGCGCAGCGTGCGGCCCAGTCTTGCATGGCCTGGCGGTCGGCCACATCAACGACGTGGGTGGTGATCATGACCGGCGACAAGGTCGATGACTTGATCAGCGCCAAGGTCTGTTCCAGGCCTTGGCTGTTCTTGTCCGAAAGCGCCAGGTGGCAGCCTTCGCGCGCCAGTGCGAGTGCCAGGGCACGGCCCATGCCGGAAGCTGCGCCGGTGATTGCCGCCACGCGGCCCTTGAATGACTTCATGACAGGCTGCCTTCTGCAGTGGGTTGCGGGGCCACGACAACCGCGCGCGACGCAGAGGCCGGCAACGGGTTGGCGAGGTAGTCCTTGAGCGCAAAGTGGCGGGTGACCTGTTTGAAACGCCAGGTCGAGCCGGGCCACAAGGTGGTGTTCTTGCCGGTGCGCGGGTCCAGGTACCAGCTCTGGCAACCGCCGGTGTTCCAGATGGTGCGCTTGAGCTTGTCCTGCAACTGTTGGTTGTAGGCCTGCTCGACGGCGGGTTTGACCTCGACCGTGGCAATGCGCTGGTGCTGCATGTGTTTGAGCGCATCGAGGATGTAGGTAACCTGGGCTTCGATCATCAGAATCATCGAGTTATGCCCCAGGCCCGTGTTAGGCCCGACAATCAGGAACAGGTTGGGATAACCCGGCACCGTCGTGCCTTTATAGGCGTGGGCGCCATCGCGCCAGGCGTCCATCAGGTCGACGCCGTCGCGGCCGATGATGCAGTCGCGGGGCAGCGGGTCGGTGGCCTGGAAGCCGGTGCCGAAAATCAGGCAGTCGGCCGGGTGCTTGATGCCGTCGCTGGTCACCACGCCGTCGGCTTCGATGCGCAATACCGTGTCGGTCACCACCTCGACATTGCTGCGTGACAGCGCCGGGTAATAGTCATTGGAGATCAACACGCGCTTGCAGCCGATGGTGTAGTCCGGCGTCAGGGTTTTGCGCAGGGAAGGGCGCGCCACCTGTTTGCGCAAGTGGCGCAGGGCGATCTTCTGCACCATCTTCATCAGCCGTGGATGCAGGGCAAAGCCCACCACGCGGCCTTCCAGCGCCCAGTAAAAGGCGCCGCGCACCAGGCGTTGGGTAAACGGCAGGTGTTTGAAGGCCCAGCGCTCGACCTTTGAAATCTCGCGATCCGGCTTGGGCATGATCCACGGTGGCGTGCGCTGGAACAGGTCCAGGTGCGCCACCTGCGGGGCAATCTGCGGCACGAACTGGATCGCACTGGCGCCGGTGCCGATCACCGCCACGCGCTTGCCTTTCAACGAATAGTCGTGATCCCAGTGCTGGGAGTGGAAGCGTTTGCCCTTGAAGCTGTCCAGCCCAGGAATATCCGGCAGCGCCGGGCGTGACAGGCCGCCCATACCCGACACCAGCACCCGCGCGCTAACCTCGCGGCCATCGCTGAAGCTCAGGTGCCAGCGTTGCTGCTGCTCATCAAACACCGCACGTTGCAGGCCCATGCCGAAGCGCAAATAGGGCGTCAGCTCGAAGCGCTGCGCGCAGTGCTCAAGGTAGGCGCGGATCTCCGCTTGCGGTGCGAACTGCCGCGTCCAGGTGGGGTTGGGCGCAAACGAGTACGAATACACATGGGACTGCACGTCACAGGCGCAACCGGGGTAGTGGTTGTCACGCCAGGTGCCGCCGAGGGTGTCGGCCTGCTCGGCGACAAAGAAGTCGGTAAACCCGGCTGCCTTGAGTTTGATTGCCATGCACAGGCCGGCAAAGCCCGAGCCGATGATGGCGATGTCGATTGAATCACTGTGGGCATTCATAGGCTGTCCCTCATGGGCATCAGATGTGCTCCTGTTTTTGTTTTGTCTTTTAGATAAAACACCATTGCAAAGAAAAAATGAATTAATTATTTTAAAAAAGATTTTAAATAATCTACCTGAAAATATCGCCTACGCTAGGACCTTGTTCCCAATGTGCGCCTTGTCCGACGGACGAGCACGCTGGGCAGCAAGTCCGGGTCCAGGGTGTGGACGGTGGCTGAGGCCTTGACCAATACCGGTCAGGGAGCAGCAGCAGGGAAGCAGAGGACCGAGCTATGGCGGTTGAATGGGTTGTCGCTGCGGGTGTGGTGGTGGGTGCCAGTGCGTTGTTGTGGGGCTTGAGTGCCTGGATGACACGGCGCATAGAAGCCACCGTTCCGATTAACGGGCGTTTCGTCGAGGTCGATGGCGAACGCTTTCATTATGTAGACGAAGGCAAAGGCCCACCGCTGGTGATGATTCACGGGCTCATGGGCAGCAGTCGCAACCTCACTTATGCATTATCCGGGCAATTACGTGAACGCTTTCGGGTGATTACGCTGGACCGTCCGGGCTCCGGTTATTCCAGCCGGGGCGCACACACGGCGGCAGACCTGCCGGCCCAGGCTCGGCAAATCGCCGCGTTTATCAAGACCCTCGACCTGGATAAACCGCTGGTGCTGGGGCATTCCCTTGGCGGTGCGATTGCCCTGGCATTGGCGCTTGATCATCCGCATGCGGTGTCGGGCCTGGTCCTGGTTGCGCCGCTGACCCACCCGCAGCGCCTGTTGCCGTTGGTGTTTTTGTCATTGGCGGTGCGTCCGGCGTGGTTGCGTCGCTGGCTGTCGCACACCCTGACCATGCCCGTGGGGTTGCTGACCAAAGGTTCAGTGGTCAAGGGCGTGTTTGCTCCCGATGCCGCGCCGCCGGACTTCGCCACCCGTGGCGGCGGCCTGTTGGGGATGCGCCCGGACAACTTCTACGCCGCCTCCACCGAGATCAACACGGTCAATGATTACCTGCCGGACATGGTCAAACGCTACCCGCAACTGACCCTGCCCATCGGCTTGATCTATGGCGCGGGCGACAAGGTGCTGGACTTCCAGAAGCACGGGCAGGCCCTGGCGAGCAAGGTGCCCGGCTTGAAGCTGCAAGTGGTGGAGGGCAGGGGCCATATGCTGCCGATTACCGCCACAGAGCGCGTGGTGGCGGTGGTGGAGCAGATTGCCAAGCGCGTCAAGCCGCCGCAAAACGACCCGCTGCCGCAACGGCCATTGGCCTTGGTGGGCAAGTAGCTGAGTAAACAGCTGAGTTAAAAAATTGTGCTACCCGACTCGCGGTTCGACGGCGTCGATGCCTGCTTTAGACACCTGACCAAACGGCAAAAAAAGAGACTGCCTGGTCACGTAAAAAAGCCTTCGAGAAACTAGTTGACGACCTAACGATTCCGCGCTATTAATTTTAAAAAATTATTTCAATGTGTAATTTGAAATAATTTTTGAAATGCCTAAGAGCGAATAAAATAATGAAAAAAACGCCTTTTATCGCATGTCCAATCTGCCTCGTTCGGAGGCTGCCATGAATCAGACTCTGGCAACCCCAGCTGTCTGGACCGATGGCAAGCGTCACCTGTGGTGGCTCGGCATCATGCCGCTGGCAACCCCGCTGCTGTCCGGCGCCCTGGCGATGACCACCGGCGTACAGCAACTGTGGTGGGTCGGTGTGCTGGTGATCTTCGGCCTTATCCCGCTGATCGACGGCCTGCTCGGTGAAGACGTCAGCAACCCACCCGAATCCGCCGTCAACCACCTCGAATCCCAAAGCTACTACCGCTGGATCGTCTACACCGGTGTGCTGTTCGTCATCTCGTCGGTGGTGATCACCGGCTGGCTCGCCGCCGGTGGCATCGACTGGATCATCAGCGGTGGTCTGTTGAACGCCACCGCCCACCTGGCCCCGTCGAGCTGGCTGGCCAAAACCGCCGCCTTCATTACCGCGCGCACTGAGTTGCACGGCGCCGTCAGCGGGTTCACCTACCTGGGTATGGCGATGTCCACCGGCGCCGCCACCGGCATTGCCATCAACACCGCCCACGAGTTGGGGCACAAGCCCAAGCCGCTGGAAGTGTTCCTGGCCAAGGTCACCCTGGCGCCGACTTTCTACGGGCACTTCTACACCGAACACAACCGTGGCCACCATGTACGCGTCGCCACCCCGGAAGACCCGGCCAGCTCGCGCCTGGGTGAGAGTTTCTGGGCGTTTCTGCCGCGTTCGGTGTGGTTCAGCGCCGTGTCGGCCTGGAACCTGGAGCGCGAACGCCTGCGCAAACTCGGCCTGCCGGCCTTGCACTGGAAGAACGCGGTGCTCAGCGCCTGGATGTACAGCCTGGTGTTGTGGGGCGCGATGATTGCCTGGCTGGGCGCGGCGGTGATTCCGTTCCTGATCATCCAGGGCATCTACGGGTTTTCGCTGCTGGAAGTGGTCAACTACGTCGAGCACTACGGGCTTAAACGTCAGAAGTTGCCCAACGGCCGTTATGAGCGTTGTTCCCCTCGGCATTCGTGGAACAGTAATCGGATTGTCACCAACATCTTTCTGTTCCAACTTCAGCGCCACTCCGATCACCATGCCAACCCGACCCGTAGTTACCAGTCGTTGCGCCACTTTGATGAGTCGCCGCAACTGCCTTACGGTTACGCCAGCATGATTGTTTGGGCTTATGTGCCGTACTTGTGGCGACGTCGCATGGACCATCGTGTATTGAATCACTATGCCGGGGATATCACCCTGACCAACCTTCAACCCTCACAGCGGTTGAAGTACCTGGAGAAGTACAGCAACAGCGCGACACCGTTTTAATCTGAACTAACGCGTGTGTGGGTGAACGCGGGGTCTGTGTACCACGCAGGCTTTCTTCGCCCGGGATTCATCGGTTTTATTGCAAGTTAGTGGTTTGACCCTACAACAATAATTTCAAGGGAAGGACGTACACCATGCAAAGCCCTGCCACCTTTACCGCCCATGTCATCCTGGCCGCACTGGGCCTGATGGTTTACCAACACGCTCAGGCTGCGCGGATCGAGCCGGCCGGCAGCGCCTTTACGGCCCAAGGCCCGATCAGCTTTTCCAAGGGCGCGCTGATCAGCGCCGACTGCACCATCAAGGTGGCGGGCAAGGTCGCGGCCGATGGCACGTCGGTGAATGTCGATAAAGTTGAATTCGACGGCGGCCTTAAATGCAGCCGTGTCGAGGCCATCAACTTACCCTGGGTACTCATTGCCAAAGACACTAAAAGCGGCTCGATGTCGAACATCAGCGTGGATGTGCATGCCTTCGGTTTAGGCGGCAAGTGCGGCCCGTCCACCGCCGACGGTACCTGGGATAACGCCACCGGCAAGTTGGAAGCGGCGAATGTGCCGATCGGCGAAGACTGCAAGATCAAGACGGTGTCGATCAAGATGCCGCCGACCTTCAAAGTGGTCGAATAAACGAATTCTAAAACTGTAGCGGTAGATGCATTGAAATTTGGCTGGAAAGGGAAGTTCTGCAGTTTCACCGTGACCTCTCGATCATGGCCATTACCCCTGGCGAAATGATTCGCCATAACATGTGAGGAAAAACAATGAAAAGCTTGAAAACTCTCGTGTCGTTGACTGCTCTGGCTGTTTGCATGGGTGCTACTTCCATGGCGAGTGCAGCCACCATTTCTCCTGCGGGCACGGGCTTTTCCACGCCTGCCGGGACCATTGCGGTGTCGTCGCCGGCGTCGTTCGGTGCGCCTGTTTCCTGCAATATCGTGTTCACCGGTAGTGTGGCTGCCGACGGTTCCGCCGCTGCTATTACGGGCGCGACCGTCAGTGGTGCCAACCCACTCTGTGGCGTGCCGGTGTTGCTGGGTCTGCCTTGGACCTTGACGCCAACCTCCACCGCCACGGGTGCAGGTGTGTATGCGGGTACCGTGTCCGGTGTTAACTTCAAGATTGTCAGCAACTGCGCCAGTGGCCCGACCACGATCAACGTGCTCTACAACAACAACACCCACACCATCACCCTGCCATCTGCTCAAACGGTCGGCAGCTGCAAGATTACTGCTCTGAACGCCGCTCCAACCCCAGCAATCACCGTAAATCCTTGATAGCAATGCGTTGGACGTGATGATCACACGTTGAAATGCAGGTGCTCCTTTCGGGGCACCTGTTGAGGAAAACCAGGGACGGTAGGCCCGGCCGTGGTGGATAAAAATAATAAGGAGTGGAGCATGAATAATAAGAAACAACCGGCCCAGACGTTAATCGGCCTGGCATTGTTGGGCGGTCTCATGGTCGCGGGCGGTTCGGTGCAGGCCGGCGGCTTCTCGACTCCTACATTTGGTGCCCAAGGTTGGGGTCGTGCGTTCGGTGGTGGTTCGTTGTTCAAGGACGACCCGTCTTCGGCGTACAACAACCCGGCTGCCATGGCGTTTATCGACCAAACTATCGCGCAGCAAAACGTCATTTATGCGCGCGTCAATATCAAGTTCAAAGGCAATGCCACTGATTACAAAGGCGACCCTGCCTCTGTAGGGGTGTTGGACGAATTTGGCGGCGTTACCTCTACGCCGCGTACGGGTGACGGTGGCGAAGGCGGGTTCACCGCTTGGCTGCCGACCGGGTTCCTGGTGATACCGATTAACGATCGCTTCAGTGTTGGTCTGAGCCAGGTGGTGCCCCAGGGGATGAAGTCGACCTGGGACCCGGATTGGAAAGGCCGCGATTTTGCCGTGGACACCAAAATCGAAACCGTGGGCCTGACCGGTTCGCTGTCCTTCAAAGTTAATGACCAGTTCTCTATCGGTGGCGGCGCCATCGTTCAGCATACGAGTGGGTTTGTCAGCCAGAACGTCGACTTGTACGCAGCCGCGGCAGTGTCACCGGGGCTGGGCGGCTTTGGTATTCCCTTTCCATCCGGGGTGGGCCAATCGCTGATTCGGGTCAAGGTCGATAATACGTCTGTGGGTTGGTTTGGCGGCATGGCGTGGAAACCCACCGACCAGGATACCGTTGGCTTCAACTACCACGCCAAAATCAAGAACAAGCTGGAGGGCAAGTACAAATTCAATGCCGACCCAGGCAGTCGGTTACTGATGACTGACGCAGGCGGCGACGGCTTGACGCTGGTTGAGCGCGCTTACCCAGGCTTGAAACTGTTCCCGGACGGTGCCAACGCCAGCACGCAACTGGACATCCCGGCGACCGCTGCCATCGATTGGGTACACGTGTTCAATGACCGCTTCACCCTGGGCGCCAGTGCCTTGTGGACCCAGTGGTCTTCCTTCAAGGCCCTGACGTTGAAGTCTGACGGCAATACCATTGTGTCGATTCCCTACAAGTACAAAGACGTGATGATGTACTCGCTGGGCGGCGACTATAAGCTCACTGACGATTTCACCCTGCGTGCCGGTGTTGCCTATGATCAAACGCCTACCCGTGACTCCACGCGGGATCCGCGCATTCCTGACGGTGATCGTTATTTCGCCTCGTTGGGTTTTGGCTACAACATCAAAGCGGTTCCAGGCTTGAGTGTTGACGGCGCCTACTCGCGGCAGTTTGTACAAGAGGTCAAGCTCAAGACTGTCAACGAAGATCGCCTTGGGGCTGCGCGCCTGGATGGCAAGGTGGACAGCAAAGGGGAGGTGGTTAGCCTGTCGGCCACTTATAAGTTCTAACCCACAATCTGTGCGTGCTCAGGTGTGAAGTGGTCAGTCGGCGCATCTTTCTGGCGCTTCACACCCGTGCTGTACATGCTCCGTTTTTGTAGTTTTCCCGATGCAGAAACCGGCTGATTCGATCAGCCTATTTTTTTGCGTATGAATTAAATAAAAATTTCAAAACAAAATTTGAATTTATCCTTTCAAGTTTGTAGTGTGGCTTTACGCCCTCGTTCATCCTGAACGAGCGACGCGCATGCCATACCCTGAATTGAGTAGAGGTATCCCCATGGTTATCTGGTTATTGATGGGTGTCGCCGCCGCGATTGCCCTGGCCTATCGACAAGCCGCCGCAGCCCTGTGGCTGGGCGTCGGCCTGGTCTGGCTGGCGCTTGGTTATCTGTTCAATATGGTCGCAGGCGTTGGCGTCAGCGTCGCAGCCATCCTGGTGGTACTGCCCGCCGTGCTGATGACGATCAAACCGCTGCGCCGCACACTGCTCACCAGCAAGGCCCTGGGCCTGTTTCGCACGATCATGCCGGCGATGTCCGACACCGAGCGCGCGGCCATCGAGTCCGGCACCGTGTGGTGGGACGCTGAGCTGTTCAGCGGCAAGCCGAATTGGCAGCGTCTGCTGCAAGCCGCGCCGGCCAGCCTGAGCGCTGAAGAACAGGCGTTCCTCGACAACGAAGTGGAAACCCTCTGCGACATCGCCAACGACTGGGAAACCACCCAGGTCTGGCAGGACATGTCGCCCGAAGGCTGGCAGTACACCAAGGACGCCGGGTTCCTGGGCATGATCATTCCCAAGCAGTACGGCGGCAAAGGCTTCTCTCACTATGCGCATTCGCAGGTGGTGATGAAGCTGTCGACGCGCTGCTCGGCGGCGGCGATTTCGGTGATGGTGCCCAACTCCCTCGGCCCGGCGGAACTGCTGCTGCATTACGGCACCGATGCCCAGCGCAATTACTATTTGCCGCGCCTGGCACGCGGCGAAGACATCCCGTGCTTTGCCCTGACCAGCCCGTATGCTGGCTCGGATGCCGGGGCGATTCCAGACCTGGGCATCGTCTGCAAAGGCGTGCACGAAGGCGAGGAAGTGCTGGGTTTCAAAGTGACCTGGGACAAGCGCTATATCACCCTTGGCCCGATTGCCACGGTGCTGGGCCTGGCCTTTCGCGCCGAAGACCCGGACGGTCTGCTCGGCAAGGCCGGATCACTGGGGATTACCTGCGCGTTGATCCCCACCTCCCATCCTGGCGTGAACAGTGGGCGTCGGCATTGGCCGCTGAACGCGGTGTTCCAGAACGGGCCGACTACCGGCAAGGATGTGTTCATTCCGCTGGAGTGGGTAATTGGCGGCCGCGAACAGGTCGGCAATGGCTGGCGCATGCTGATGGAATGCCTGGCGGCCGGGCGCGCGATTTCGCTGCCGTCGGCCAATGTCGGCCTGGGCAAGGTGGCGGTACGCGGCACCACGGCTTATGCGGCGATGCGCAAACAGTTCGGCCTGCCCATCGGCAAGTTCGAAGGCGTGCAGGCGCCCTTGGCGCGCATGGCCGGGCATCTGTATGCCTGTGATGCGGTGCGCAAGGTCTCGGTGGCGTCTTTGGATGCGGGTGAAAAGCCTTCGGTGATCTCGGCGATTGCCAAGTACCACGTCACCGAGCGCGCGCGGATGATCGTCAATGACGGCATGGACATCGTGGCCGGCAAAGGCATCTGCATGGGCCCCAACAACTTCCTGGCCCGCGCCTACCAGCAAAGCCCGATTGCGATCACGGTAGAGGGCGCGAACATCATGACCCGCTGCCTGATCATCTTTGGTCAGGGGCTGATTCGTTGCCATCCGTATGTGTTCCGCGAGATGGAAGCGGCGCACAACCCGGATCGGCGCAAAGCCCTGGAAGCCTTTGACAGCGCGATGTTCGGCCACCTGAGTTTTGTGCTGGCCAATACCGTGCGCGCTGCGGTGCATTCGCTGACCGGCGGGCGGCTGCTTGCCGCACCGGCCAAGACCGACCCGGCGCTGGCGTCCTACTACCGCCAGGCCAATCGGCTGTCGGTGGTGCTGGCGTTGATCTCGGATGTGTCCATGGGCGTGCTCGGCGGTGCGCTCAAGCGCAAGGAAAGTATCACCGGGCGCCTGGGCGATATTCTGTCGCAGCTGTACATCTTGTCCTGCGTGCTCAAGCGTTTTGAGGACGACGGTCGGCCTCAGTCCGACTTGCCGCTGGTGCACTGGTCGGCCCAGGACGCGTTGTTGCGCGCCCATGAAGCCCTGGCCGAAGTGCTCGACAACTACCCGTCGAAACCGGCGGCAGCCGTGGTGCGTGCCTTGAGTTTTCCGTTCGGTATTCCCCTGCACAAACCCTCGGACCGCCTGCTGGCCCAAGTGGCCGACGTGGTGCAAACCCCCGGCGAAACCCGCGACCGCTTGCTGGCCAATTCCTACATCCCGCGCCCGGAAATCGACAAGCTGGCCTATGGCGAATTGGGCTTCCGGTTGTTACCGCAGGTGGAGCTGATCGAAGCGCGGCTCAAGCCTGCGATCAAGCAAGGCCTGATCGAACCGATGCCGATTTCCGCCACCGCCTTCACCGCCTGGCGCGTCAAGGCGCGGGCGCTGGACCTGATCAGCGATGAGGAAGACAGCTTGCTCGGGCGTTATGTGGAATATGCCGACCACGGTATTCAGGTCGACGATTTTCCGCAGGATTTTGGCTTGTTGGAGGCTTTGCAACAGCGCAAGCAAGCCTTGGAGCCGACGACCAAACGCCGCAGCAGCCAAAGCGAAAACGCCTCAGTTAGTTAACACGGTCAGTGTGGGAGCTGGCTTGCCTGCGATAGCGGTTTACCTGGCACACCGCTATCGCAGGCAAGCCAGCTCCCACACTGGATCGGGTTTACAGGGAAAGAATGTTTTATGAGTGACAACTACCTATCCTTCGTCAATTCCCCCTGGGGCCGACGCCTGGCCCAGGCCATTGGCCTGCCGCAACCCTTGCCATTGCAACGCCACCGCAGCGGCCAGCAGGGCCTGGCCAACCCGGTGATTGTCGCCGGGGCAGGGCGCCTGGGTGCGCAGGTGCAACAGCTCTTCAAAGACACCGACACCGTCGTCGCCACGCCGGCAACCCTCAAGGCGCCGTCTACGGTCAAGGTGCAGGGCGCGGTATTCGACGCCACGGCGGTGCTCGACCTGCACCAACTCGACGAGCTCTACCTGTTCTTCCACGCCAATGCCAAGCGCCTCGGCCAGCACGGCCGCGTGGTGGTGCTCGGCACCGCGCCGGAACATTGCCAGGACTTGCCCCAGGCCATCGCCCAGCGTGCCCTTGAAGGGCTGGTGCGCTCGCTGGCCAAGGAATTGCGTCGGGCGATCACGGTGCAATTGATCTACGTGGCGCCGGGCGCCGAAGACGCGCTGGACAGCAGCCTGCGGTTCTTTTTGTCACGCCGCTCGGCCTATGTGTCGGGCCAGGTGGTGCGCCTGGAAAAACCCGTGGACGCCCAGGTGGCGGTGAACGGGGACAAACCCTTCGCCGGTCGCCGTGCCCTGGTCACCGGCGCCTCCCGTGGCATTGGGCTGGCAATTGCCCAGGTGCTGGCCCGCGACGGTGCTCATGTGGTGTGCGTTGACGTGCCCCAGGCCCAGGCGGCGCTGCTTCAAGCCGCCGACAGTGTGAACGGCTCGGCCTTGCCGCTGGACATCACCGCAGCCGATGCGGCCGCGCTGTTGCAGGCGCATGTCAGCCAATACGGCGCGTTTGATGTGGTGGTGCACAACGCCGGGATCACCCGCGACAAAACCATCGCCAAGATGACCGAAGCCGCCTGGCGCAGTGTGCTGGCGGTCAACCTCGAAGCGCCGTTGCAGCTCAGCAGCGCATTGTTGGAGGGGCAGGGCTTGAACCCCGGCGGGCGGATTGTGTGCGTGTCGTCGATTTCCGGTATCGCCGGCAACCTTGGGCAAAGCAACTACGCCACCTCCAAGGCGGGCGTGATTGGCCTGGTGCAGGGCCTGGCACCTCAGGCGGCCGCGCTGCACGTCACGGTGAATGCGGTGGCGCCAGGGTTTATCGAAACCCAGATGACCGCGAAAATCCCGCTGATGATCCGTGAGGCCGGGCGGCGCATGAACTCGTTGTCCCAGGGCGGGCAGCCGATCGATGTGGCCGAGACCATCGCCTGGCTGGCGCACCCGGCGTCCGGCGGCGTCAATGGCCAGGTGGTGCGCGTGTGCGGCCAAAGCCTGTTGGGAGCCTGAGCCATGGACTATGTGACGCAGATCATCGACCCGCCACCGTCGCGCACCCAGCTGTTGCTGGACGGCGTGCGCGCACTGCGCAAACCCAAGCTCGACGGGCCGCCGCCGCTGCCCACCGCGCGCCTGGTGCGCTCGGCGGTGGAGCTGAGCGCACCAGGCATTGCAGCCTATGGCCGCGCCTGCGGGTTTCGCCGTGAGCAGGGCGTGCCACTGTCTTATCCGCACGTGCTGGCGTTCCCCTTGCACCTGATGTTGCTGACCCGGCCAAGCTTTCCGTACCCGGCCAGTGGCATGGTGCACCTGGCCAATCGCATTCGTCAGCACCAGCGTTTGCACGAAGGCCAGGCCCTGCGCCTGGAAGTGGATTGCGAACGCTGGGTGGCGCACCCCAAGGGCCAGGCGCTGAGCATCGCCACCCGCGCCTTTGCGGCGGATACGCTGGTGTGGCAAAGCGACAGCCTGTACCTGCGCCGCGACGTCAAAAGCCCGGTC
Source organism: Pseudomonas sp. 58 R 3 (assembly GCF_900006605.1). Lineage (NCBI taxonomy): Bacteria > Pseudomonadati > Pseudomonadota > Gammaproteobacteria > Pseudomonadales > Pseudomonadaceae > Pseudomonas > Pseudomonas sp. 58 R 3. Next base: position 82,960 of record NZ_CVTT01000030.1, read on the forward strand.
GGAGAACCCTGGGAAGACGTGTTGCCCTTGCAGGAAGACGGCCTGTTGCGCACCCAGCGCTGGGTGCTGCCCGCCGACCTGGGGCGCCGGTTTGCCAAGGTCTCGGGGGATTTCAACCCGATTCACACCTCGGTGATCGGCGCCAAAATCTTCGGCTTTCGCCGTGCCATCGCCCATGGCATGTGGACCCTGGGCCGCGCACTGGCGGCGCAGCAACCGCCGGGCGGCCTGGATCAGGCCCAGGCGCATTGCGACTTCAAGCTGCCGATCTTCCTGCCCGGCCAGGTTGCGCTGTGGAGCCGCCCGGTGACCGGGCCGCGCCGTGAGTTCGAAGTGCGCAATGGTGCCGGTGATAAACCGCATATGCGTGGGCTATTTATTTGGAAAGAGAGCCACGAATGAGTGACTACAGTTTCAACCCGGCCCCGACCCGCCGTGTGGCGATTATCGGCGGCAACCGTATCCCGTTTGCCCGCTCCAACACCGTGTATGCCCACGACAGCAATCAGGACCTGCTGGTGGCGGCCCTGCAAGGTCTGGTCGAGCGCTATAACCTGCACGGCCAGCGCCTGGGCGAGTTTGCTGCGGGTGCGGTGATCAAGCATTCGCGGGACTTCAACCTGGCGCGTGAGGCGTTGCTGTCCACCACATTGTCACCTGACACGCCGGCCTACGACGTGCAACAAGCCTGCGGTACCGGGCTGGAAGCGGCCTTGCTGGTGGCCAACAAAATTGCGCTTGGCCAGATCGAAGTGGGCATCGCCGGTGGCGCCGACACCACCTCGGATGCGCCCATCGGTATCAACGAATCGCTGCGCCACACCTTGCTGGCGGCCAATCGCGCCAAGGGCATGGGCGCCAAGGTGAAGACCTTGCTGAAGGTGCGTCCGTCGATGTTTTTCAAGCCGTTGCTGCCGCGCAATGGCGAGCCGCGCACCGGTTTGTCCATGGGCGAGCACTGCGAAGCAATGGCCAAGCGCTGGCAGATCAAACGGCTGGCCCAGGATGAACTGACCCTCACCAGCCACCAGCGCCTGGATGCGGCCTATAAGCGTGGCTTTTTCGATGACCTGATCAGCCCTTATCGCGGGCTGGCACGCGACAACAACCTGCGTGCCGACACCAGCCTTGCGAAGCTCGCCGGCCTTTCGCCCGCCTATGATCGCCAGAACGGCACGCTGACGGCGGGCAACTCCACGCCGCTGACCGATGGCGCCTCGGTGGTCTTGCTGGCCAGCGAAGCCTGGGCGGCCGAACAGGGTTTGCCGGTATTGGCCTACCTGCGTACCGGCGAAACCGCTGCGGTGAACTTTGTCGACGGCACCGAAGGCTTGTTGATGGCCCCGGCGTATGCCGTGCCGCGCATGCTCAAACGCGAGGGCCTGGGGTTTGCCGACTTCGATTTCTTTGAAATTCACGAAGCCTTTGCCGCCCAGGTGCTGTGCACGCTCAAGGCGTGGGAAGACCCCGAGTATTGCCGCGAGCGTCTAGGCTTGGAGGCGCCACTGGGCGCCATCGACCGCAGCAAGATGAACGTCAACGGTGGCTCCCTGGGCTGTGGCCATCCGTTCGCCGCCACCGGTGGCCGGCAACTGGCGGCGCTGGCCAAAACCATCCATGAAAACGGGGGTGGGCGCGGCCTGATTTCGATTTGTGCAGCCGGCGGGCTGGGCATTACCGCCATCGTCGAAAAATAGCCTGATCAAAAACAACAATAAGGAGACTGCCATGAACGCTGTAAGCCAGGAACACACCGAACGGGTCTGGTTGAACGCCTACTTGCCGGGCGTGCCGGCGGACATCGAGGCCGGTATCGAGGCGTACCCGTCGCTGCGCGAGGTGTTCCTGGAGCACCTGGAAAAATTCCGCGAGCGGGTCGCCTACGTCAGCATCGGCACCGAAATGACCTACGCCGACTGGCAGGTGCAAGGCCAGGCGTTCGCCGCGTGGTTACAGGGCCAGGGCGTGAAAAAGGGCGACCGGGTGGCACTGATGATGCCCAACTGCTTGCAGTATCCGATCTGCCTGTTGGGCACGATCCTGGCCGGCGCGGTGGTGGTCAACGTCAACCCGTTGTACACCTCCCATGAGCTCAAGCATTTGCTCAAGGACAGCGAAGCCGAAACCCTGGTGATCTTTGAAAACTTCGCCCATACCTTTGAAAAAGTCGCGCAGGGCAGCCGTGTCAAACGCGTGGTGGTGGCGGCCATTGGCGATCTGCTGGGCACCTTCAAGGGCGCGGCGATGAACTTTATCCTGCGTCGCGTGCAAAAGCAGGTGCCAAAATTTCATCTGCCTGGCGCAGTGCGGTTCAACAACGTGTTGAAACAGGGGCGGGCGCTGAACCATTTTCCGGTGGAGATGCACCTCGATGAACTGGCGTTTCTGCAATACACCGGCGGCACCACCGGCGATGCCAAGGGCGTGATGCTCAGCCACCGCAATATCATCGCCAACCTGCTGCAAGCCAAGGCCTGGGTCGGTGATCAGTTGGATCAGGACAAGCAGGAAACCAACGTGACCTTGCTGCCGCTGTATCACATCTTTTCGCTGACGGTGAACTGCCTGATGTTCATGTGCCTGGGCGGGCGCAACATCCTGATTGCCAACCCACGGGACGTGAAACGGGTGCAGATGATTTTGCGCAAGGAACGCTTCAATGGCATCGCCGGGGTCAACACCTTGTTTAACGGCTTGCTCGAAAACAAGGAGTTCTGTGCGCGGGATTTCTCTGACTTGCGCATGGTGATTGCGGGCGGCATGGCCACGCACACGGCGGTGGCCAAGCGCTGGAAGGAGGTGACTGGGTTGCCGATCATCGAGGGCTATGGGCTGACGGAGTGCTCGCCGGTGGTGAGCATCAGCCCGATCAACATTGCGCGCATGCGCGAGATGGAATTCACCGGCAGCATCGGCGTGCCGCTGCCGTCGACCTGGGTGCGGTTTATGCGTGAGGATGGCGAGTTGGCGGAGATTGGCGAGCAGGGTGAACTGCAAGTGCGTGGCCCGCAGGTGATGCAGGGGTACTGGAAGCGGCCCAAGGAAACGGCTGAAGTGCTGGATGCGGAGGGCTGGCTCTCCACCGGGGACATCGGGGTGATGGATGAGCGTGGGTATATTCGTCTGGTGGACCGCAAGAAGGACATGATCCTGGTGTCGGGGTTTAACGTGTATCCCAATGAGATTGAAGACGTGGTGGCCTTGCATCCCGGTGTGGGGGAAGTGGCGGCGATCGGGGTGGAAGATCCGGTGACGGGGGAGAAGGTCAAGATCATTGTGGTACGCAAGGACCCGAGCTTGACCCAGGAGCAGATCCTGGCCCATTGCCGGGAATATCTCACGGGGTACAAGGTGCCCAAGTATGTGGAGTTTCGCAGTGTTGAGTTGCCCAAGACTACGGTGGGTAAGGTACTGCGGCGGGCGTTGCGTTGATTTGATTTGAGGGTTAGGGGCTTTAAGTGTGGGAGCTGGCTTGCCTGCGATGGCGGTTTGTCGGTGTACATATCCGTTATTCGGGTAACGGCGGCTTATGGTTCCGCTCTTACAGCCATGCCTTTCAAGGTCTGCGTTTAAGAACTCATTTAAAGCAGTGTTTAAGTCTGTTTATCCGACTTGGCAGCCTTGAGCACCCGAGCTGTTGAGACATGGACCCGTGCAGCCTTACCTTCCAGCCACTCCTTAGGTTTTGCGACCTTAGGACCGCGAGGACTTTTTGCGACGGCCTTGGGTTTGATCAACCTCGCCAGGGCCAACAACCGCTCTGCCAGCCCTTGCGAGGTCTTTTCAAGAGGGAAATTTTCCGTAGGCAATGCGATCTGCATTCCCTGATAATCACTGCGAACATGCACCGCCAAGTGGAAAATCGAAACTTCCCAACCCTGTGGCTGTGTATCTCGGTGCGCCTGCTCAACGCTACGCTTTAGAACCGACAAAACGTTGTAAGCCAGAACCGCCGAGGCGAAGCCCAGTAGCGCGGCTTTCGGGCTACCAAGGCTTGTAATTTCACTGTCCAGTACCGACTCAAGGCGCTGAAACATCCCCTCAATACTCCAGCGACGACGGTATAAATCGGCTATCTGCTGGGCACTAATGGTGTCAGGCAAATTGCTCCAGAACCACATCAGTGATTCACCTGAGTCATTTGCCGTTTGCAGGCTTAACTCAACGCGCCGCCAGCGGCGGCCACCTTTCACTTCGATGATTTGTTCGCGAACGGTGCCGCTATCGACGATTCCTGACTCTTGCCAGTCGCTTTCCTGGATCAAGCGTGGATGCTTGCTGGGTTGGCGAACAATGAACGAAGCCCCTGTGTCCTCGCAGGCTTGTAGGACGGGCAGCGTGCAGTAAAGTCGATCAGCCATCCACAGCTGGCCCGCGCAAGCGCGGGCCAGCAACGGAAGAACACTGACCCGTTCGCTGGCGTAGGCATCTTCCCAGGGCTGGAGATCAACGACTAAATCCAGATCAGGATCGTAGGCCACCACTGAAAACCCTGGGCGCGCTGCGCCGCGCTCAGTGCGCAAAGGGCCGAGGCGTTTTTGTGTGGCTGGCAGGTGATTGCCATCGACAATACGTAACTGCCAGCCGGGGAGAATCGATGAATGGCCGAGTGTTTTGACAGTGGGTTCCAAACGCTCCGCGCTGCCTGAAATCAGGGCCCGAAGCAGCTCGGGTTCGGTTCGATTGATCTTGTCATAGAGCGCTGTAAGGCTGACCGAAAGCCCCTCAGCCTTGCGCGCCGCTGCGTGCAAGGATGGCCTCAAGCCCAATGAAACCAGGGACATCAACTCAACAACAGATGAAAACAGAAGCTCACGGGAGTACTGCCGTTGACGGTGATCATCGAACACCTTATCAACCCATTCGGCAGGTACGGCCTGCTCCAATACCAGCTTGGTCATGACACTGGCTGGTGCTTGTTTTTCGAACCGCTCTAGAACCTTTTCCCACATCGTTTCGTCATCCTGACTGAAGTTTTGGGGGATTTTAAACCAAGACCTTGAAAGGCATGGCT
>NZ_CVTT01000046.1:0-112241 GCF_900006605.1 Pseudomonas sp. 58 R 3
GCTCTTATCAAACAAAAAATAACTCATTGTTTTTGCTCTTAAAAATCAAGCCGCTTTAACCAGCTGCAACCCCAACTTTCGCGCCTTGCGCTCCAAGGCGCGCAGTTGCCGGTCCCGGCTACGCTCTTCAAATTCCTCTATTCCTTTCTCAACATAAGGCTGACCTTTGGTCAGCATCGCGTAGATCAGTCGTGCCAGTTGATGCGCTGTCGCCTTAATCGCGCAACAGGTGTCCATCCGGGTCAGGCGCGCTCGGTGGCTGGCACCGATAAAACTTTTGTCGTTACGTGCAATAGAGGCGGCTTGCTTCAGCGCTTGAGCAGCTCGATTAATCACTTTCACCGTCTTTCCAGGAAGGGGTTTTCCTCCCGAAATTCTCGTCGGCGGTGCGAGGCCTAACCACGAACAGAAGTGCTGCGAAGTCGGAAAACGTGATAAATCCGCCCCCAATTCACTGGCCAAAACCAAAGCCGTGTCGATTCCTATGGTTGGGATTGCGGTCAAATCCACGCCCATGACCTTGTTCAGTGCGCGATGCAAAATCAGTTGCTGCTCATTTGAGCGGTGTGGGTTGCGCAGTGTTTTACTGGGCGGGACAACATCCGCCTGAAGCACTGGAAGTCGTTCCAGTGCGTGAGCAATGGCTTGGTCGCACTCACCAATTTGCTTTTCCAGAAAATCATAAGCCGCCAATTCCTGGCTCAGCGCATGCAAATGCTCGGCTCGCCAATTACCCCGCAAGCTACGGGCGACGGTGGCCTGGTCGGCTTTGACACGCTTGTCTCTGAGCATGGCGAGCACTTCTGGATCTCGTTCGCCCTCAACGATTGCTCGCAAAATGCTCATACCCGTCACCCCGGCAATGTTGCTGATGACCTGAGCCAGCTGGATGTTCATTTGGACCAGCGCCTTTTGCATCCGATTAAGCGCTTTGGCTTGGTCACGAACTTTATTACTACGCTGACGGACCAGTGAACGCAGTGAGCACACTTCGTCCGAGGGCCGAAAAGCGCCTCTCAGCAGGCCGTGCGTCATGAGCTGAAGGATCCACTGGCAATCAAGTACATCGGACTTTCGGCCGGTTATCTGCCGCGTTGCCCGCGAATTAACCAGATAGACCTTAAAACCTCTTCTATCCAATATTTCAAAAAGCGGGATCCAATAAACCCCGGTTGCTTCCATCGCCACCATCTTGACGCCCATGGATTCAAACCAGTCGGCCATGGCGTGCAAATCGTCGGTGAAGGTTGAAAACCTTTTAACCGGGTCAGCGCATTTGGTCGGATCAACGGCGGCCAAATGTTCACCGCCTCCAACATCAACGGCAGCGCAGTCAGGGTGGATGACCTCAAAACGTTTTTGGTTCTTGCGCGTCATGACAATTCCTCGCAGGATTGAATGACGCGGGCGGGGTACACGGTGGCGAGCGGATTCACTCTCTTATACGTGGTCACAGCTTGCTGTGCCGACAATGACTCCACGCCGATACCGTGCAGGCCACTCTCCCACTCGGGTGCTGACACACCAGTGCTGGTTACGGCCTTTGCCCCGCCCGCGTTCTTCAACCTTACGATGAACCAGTTTGATGCGCGACAGCGCTACATCGAAGAGGTGGCGGGTCCTCCCACATTTGTTTTGTGGTGAGCCAAGGATTTGCGCGCACAAAAAAAATCCCCGCATCTTTCGATACGAGGATTTTTAATATGGTCGGGGTAAGGGGATTCGAACTCCTGACATCCTGCTCCCAAAGCAGGCGCGCTACCGGACTGCGCTATACCCCGGTAAAAAAAAGGCGACCTTTCAGTCGCCTTCTTCGATCAGTGCTTTTGGCCTCTGATCTTAAGATTCGATTCCAGCGTTAACTGGTCTCAAAAATGGTGGGTCGTGTGGGATTCGAACCTACGACCAATTGGTTAAAAGCCAACTGCTCTACCAACTGAGCTAACGACCCAAAAATGGTCGGGGTAAGGGGATTCGAACTCCTGACATCCTGCTCCCAAAGCAGGCGCGCTACCGGACTGCGCTATACCCCGGTTTTGAAATTGGCTCCGTGACCAGGACTCGAACCTGGGACCCAATGATTAACAGTCATTTGCTCTACCGACTGAGCTATCACGGAACTACATATTTCAAATGTACAACTTCTACTGCTTTACAACCTTCTCTTCGGCTTGTCCGTATCGCTACGTTCACGTCTCTGAGGCGCGCTATTCTACAATCTTAAAAACCCCTGTCAACCCTTTAAATTGCTTTTAAGACAATGATTTGCGCTTGTTTCTGATTTCTTCTTGGGGAGAAGAAACCCGTGGGCTGACGTTGCTGCGGGGCGCACTTTACAAGCCTTTGCCTTACAGTTCAACGCCCTATCGAAAAAAAAGGCCACGCAATGCGAGGCCTCCTCTTATCGCCATACAGGCCGGGCTTAGTGGAAGACGATTTCGTCGTTTTCCACCGTGGCCGCCACGCTGGTCCCCGGCATGAAGCTGCCCGACAGGATCAACTGCGCCAATGGGTTCTCGATCCAGCGCTGAATCGCGCGTTTCAGAGGCCGTGCGCCATACACCGGGTCGTAACCCACCGCGATCAGCTTGTCCAACGCCTCGCTGCTCAGCTCCAGGTCAAGCTCGCGCTCGGCCAGGCGGCTACGCAGGCGGCCCAACTGGATCTCGGTAATACCCGCGATCTGATCCCGCGCCAGAGGCTCGAAGATCACCACTTCATCGACCCGGTTGATGAATTCCGGGCGGAAGTGCGACGTCAGCGCGTCCATCACCGCCGCGCGCTGGGCCTCACGATCACCGACCAGTTCCTGGATCTGCGCCGAGCCCAGGTTGGAGGTCATCACGATCACCGTATTGCGGAAGTCCACCGTACGCCCGTGGCTGTCCGTCAACCGGCCATCTTCCAGCACCTGCAGCAAGATGTTGAACACATCCGGGTGGGCCTTCTCGACCTCATCCAGCAGGATCACCGAGTAAGGCTTGCGACGCACGGCTTCGGTCAGGTAACCGCCTTCTTCATAGCCCACATAGCCTGGAGGAGCACCGATCAAGCGCGCCACCGAATGTTTCTCCATGAATTCGGACATATCGATGCGTACCATGGCCTCTTCAGTATCAAAGAGGAATTCGGCCAATGCCTTGCACAGCTCGGTCTTACCCACGCCGGTTGGGCCGAGGAACATGAACGAGCCGCTCGGGCGATTAGGGTCGGACAAACCCGCCCGCGAACGCCGTACCGCGTTGGAGACCGCTACCACGGCCTCTTCCTGGCCAATCACACGCTGGTGCAGCAGGCTTTCCATCTTCAGCAGCTTGTCGCGCTCGCCTTCAAGCATTTTCGACACAGGAATGCCGGTCCACTTGGAGACGACTTCAGCAATTTCCTCCTCGGTCACTTTGCTGCGCAGCAGTTGGTTCTCGGGCTTGCCGTGCTGGTCGACCATTTGCAGGCTGCGCTCCAGGTCCGGGATCACCCCGTACTGCAACTCGGCCATGCGGTTCAGGTCGCCTTTACGACGTGCTGCTTCCAGCTCCTGGCGGGACTGCTCGATCTTTTGCTGGATCTGCGCAGAACCCTGCACTTCGGCTTTTTCCGAGGTCCAGATTTCTTCGAGGTCCGCATACTCACGCTCCAGGCGCAGGATTTCTTCCTGAAGTTTTTCCAGGCGTTTTTTTGCTGCGTCGTCCTCTTCTTTCTTAAGCGCCTGGGATTCAACTTTCAGCTGAATCAGGCGTCGGTCCAGACGATCGAGCACTTCCGGCTTGGAGTCGATCTCCATGCGAATGCGGCTGGCCGCTTCGTCGATCAGGTCGATGGCCTTGTCCGGCAACTGGCGGTCGGTGATATAGCGATGGCTCAGTTTGGCCGCCGCGATGATCGCGCCGTCAGTGATCGCCACCTTGTGGTGCACCTCATACCGCTCTTTGAGGCCACGCAGGATGGCGATGGTGTCTTCTTCGCTGGGTTCTTCCACCAATACTTTCTGGAAGCGCCGCTCAAGGGCCGCATCCTTTTCAATGTACTGACGGTATTCGTTGAGCGTGGTCGCACCCACGCAATGCAGCTCACCGCGCGCCAACGCCGGCTTGAGCATGTTGCCGGCATCCATCGAGCCTTCGCCTTTACCGGCGCCGACCATGGTGTGCAGCTCGTCGATAAAAAGAATGATCTGCCCTTCCTGCTTCGACAGTTCATTAAGCAGGGATTTGAGGCGCTCTTCGAACTCGCCACGGAACTTGGCACCGGCGATCAGCGACCCCATGTCCAGGGACAACAGGCGCTTGCCTTTAAGGCTGTCCGGCACTTCACCATTGATGATGCGCTGGGCCAGGCCCTCGGCAATCGCGGTCTTACCCACGCCGGGCTCACCGATCAGTACAGGGTTGTTCTTGGTGCGACGCTGCAACACCTGGATAGTGCGCCGAATTTCGTCGTCACGGCCAATCACCGGGTCCAGCTTGCCTTCTTCGGCGCGCTTGGTCAGGTCGACGGTGTATTTGTCCAGGGCCTGGCGCGACTCCTCATGGTTGGGGTCATTCACCGCCTCGCCGCCACGCAGGTTATTAATGGCGTTTTCCAGGGCTTTTTTGCTCACGCCCTGGCCCAGCAACAATTTGCCAAGCTTGCTGTTGTCGTCCATCGCGGCGAGCAGCACCAGTTCGCTGGAGATGAACTGGTCACCTTTCTGCTGGGCCAGACGATCGGCCTGGTTAAGCAGGCGCGCCAGATCCTGCGACATGTTCACGTCGCCGGTAGGGTTTTGGATTTTCGGCAGTTGGTCGAGCTCTTTGCTCAACTCTTTGCGCAGGCTGTTGACGTCAAAGCCCACCTGCATCAACAACGGCTTGATAGAACCACCTTGCTGTTCGAGAAGCGCCTGCATCAAGTGCGCAGGCTCAATCGCCGGGTGGTCGAGGCCGACCGCCAGGGATTGGGAGTCCGAGAGTGCCAACTGCAATTTGCTGGTTAAACGATCAATACGCATTAGTCACCTTCCTTTTGAGCAGGCCGGAGCTAGAAATACACATCCTGAATGAAGAAACCTGCCAGATACCCTTATAGATGGGGGGGATTCTGCAAGATTCAAGCAGCTGATCGTTGATGTGGATCAGCATTGATCCAAGTCAGGAGAGTCTAGCGCTCAAGCCAGATAAGGGAGGCGAACCGACCGGTGCGCGGGCTGCGACGGTAGGAAAAGAAGCGCGGGTCGGTCACGGTGCATAAACCGCCACCATATACAGCGGTGACACCGCGCGCAGCCAGACGCAGGCGTGCCAGCTGGTAGATGTCGGCCATGTACTTGCCGGGGTTGCGGCCAGGTACAAAGGCCTCGGCCGTGGCTGGCAGTTGCTGCATGAAGGCTTCACGCACTTCGGGGCCGACCTCGAAGGCTTGCGGACCGATGGCCGGGCCGAGCCAGACCAGTACGTCGTCGGGTTCGGCATTCAAGCTTTCAAAGGCCGCTTCCAATACACCCGCTGCCAACCCGCGCCAACCGGCATGGGCAGCCGCCACGCGGGTGCCGGCGCGGTTGCAGAACAACGCGGGCAGGCAGTCGGCGGTCATTGATGTGCAGGCAATGCCGGGTGTGCTGGTCCAACTGGCATCGGCTTCAGCGATACGCGAAGGGTCAGCCTCCACCACGGTTATCCCGTGAACCTGGCGTAACCAGGCAGGCTGGATAGAAAAAGCATCGGTAAGGCGGCGACGATTTTCAAGGACGGCCTCAAGGCTGTCCTCGACGTGATCACCCAGGTTAAGGCTGTCGAACGGCGCCAGACTGACGCCGCCCGCACGGGTGGTGACGCAGGCTTTGACTCCCGACGGCGCGGGCCAGTCAGGAATCAGCCAGTCATTCACCCGACAAATGCCTCGCGATCCTGCTTGAGCAACGACAACAACCAGACCAGATCGTCCGGTAGAGGCGATTCCCAGCTCATCCGCTTACCGCTCGTCGGATGATCCAGTTCCAGGAAACGTGCATGCAGTGCCTGGCGCGGGAAGGTTTTCAGCGATTCAACCATGGTCTGGCTGGCCGCTGGCGGAATACGGAAGCGACCACCGTAGGCCGGATCTCCGACCAACGGGAAGTTGATGTGCGCCATATGCACGCGAATCTGGTGCGTGCGGCCGGTTTCCAGCTTCACCCGCACATGCGTGTGAGAGCGAAAACGTTCGAGCACACGGTAGTGGCTGACGGCCGGCTTGCCGCCTTCCATCACCGCCATACGCTGGCGCTGCTGGCCGTGGCGGCCGATCGGGGCGTTGATCTTGCCACCCGCCACCACCACGCCGATCACGATGCATTCGTAGATCCGGCTGACACTGCGGGCCTGCAATTGTGTGACCAACTGCGTCTGCGCCTGAATGGTCTTGGCCACTACCATCAAGCCGGTGGTGTCCTTGTCCAGGCGGTGCACGATGCCGCAGCGCGGCACGTTGACGATGTCCGGCACGTGGTGCAACAAGGCATTAAGCAAAGTGCCATCAGCGTGCCCGACCGCCGGGTGAACCACCAGGCCTGCAGGTTTGTTGATGACCAGGATGTCATCATCTTCATAGACGATATCCAGCTCGATGTCTTGGGCGACCCATTCTCCCTGGGCTTCCTGCTCGGCAGTCAGCTCAAGAATCGCACCGCCATGGACTATGTCTCGCGGGCGGATAACCGCTCCATCCACAGTCAGGCGGCCGTCTTTGATCCAGGCGGAAAGGCGCGAGCGCGAGTGCTCAGCGAATAATTGTGCGGCGACTTGATCGAGGCGTTGGCCGCCCAATTCGGACGGCACCTCTGCGCGAAGTTCAATTTTATCGGACATGCTCAGACTAGGCGTGGCACAGCCTTTGGTTTCGGCTGCGCGCTTGTGGTTAAATACGGCGTCTTTTGCCCCGAGGCTTTCAACGGGGCGCTCATCATAACAGGACGGCCCCGCCCAAGACAGCGGCCGTCATAGGGACGCAAGCCGCCATGCAAGTGAAACACCTGCTGCTGATCGCCATCCTCGCCATGACTGCTGCTTGCTCGTCAACAAAGGAAGTCGTCGACGAAAACCTGAGCGAAGTCGAGCTGTATCAATTAGCTCAAAAAGACTTGGACAATAATAGCTACACCAGTGCCACAGCCAAGCTGAAGGCCCTGGAGTCGCGCTATCCGTTCGGGCGCTACGCCGACCAGGCACAGCTTGAGCTGATCTACGCCAACTACAAGAACGCGGAGCCGGAAGCTGCCAAGTCCGCCGCCGAGCGTTTTATCCGGCTGCACCCGCAGCACCCGAACGTGGACTACGCCTACTACATGAAGGGCCTGACCTCGTTCGACCAGGACGTTGGCCTGCTGGCGCGCTTCCTGCCGCTGGACATGACCAAGCGTGACCCTGGTGCTGCCCGCGACTCCTTCAACGAGTTCGCCCAGCTCACCAGCCGCTACCCCAACAGCCGCTACTCGCCGGACGCCAAGCAGCGCATGATCTACCTGCGCAACCTGCTGGCCTCCTACGAGATTCACGTGGCCGACTACTATCTGACCCGTCAGGCGTATGTAGCTGCCGCCAACCGTGGCCGTTATGTAGTTGAGAACTTCCAGGAAACCCCATCCGTGGGTGATGGCCTGGCGGTGATGACCCAGGCTTACCAGGCCTTGCACCTGGATGCATTGGCAACCACCAGCCTGGAAACCCTGAAGCTCAACTACCCGGACTCCCCAAGCCTGAAAGACGGCCAGTTCGTGCCTCGGGTAGCTGAAGCAGACAACCGTTCGTGGTTGAGCAAATACACCCTGGGCCTGATCAGTTCCCGTCCACCGCTGCCGCCGGGCGAAACCCGCGCCAACCAGGACGTGATGAAGCAGTTCCAGGACGCCAAGGAAGCCATTCCTTCGGAGCTCAAGCCGCATGACGCCAATGGCGACGTGATCGAAGAAGAAGCACCGCAGGCCCTGGGCAACAATGAAGACCGTTCGTGGTTCAGCTACATGACCTTCGGCGTGTTTGACTGATTGCACACAGCGTCATCAAGAAGGAGCCTCTCGAGGCTCCTTTTTTGTGGGCGCCTTGTTATTGCACTGTGCGCTTGTCACGCGCTTGGCTAAACTGGCGCATTCCCTGTCGAGAAACTGCCCATCATGCTTCGTCTACTGTTCTGGATTGCCGTCATTGCTGCCGCGGTATGGTTCTGGCGCAAATTCAAAAGCCCGGCGGCTAAACAGCAGCGCTCCGCTGAGCCGGGCGCGGCCATGATGGTGCGCTGCGCCCACTGCGGCGTGCACCTGCCGCAGGACCGCGCACTCAGTTCACGGCAGGCGTGGTACTGCACCCAGGCGCACCTGGAACAAGGGCCGAAGTCTATCCAGCGTTGATCCGACCGGCGGGCGCATACGGCGCCGGGTCGATAACCGGGGTACGGCCCAGCAGCAAGTCAGCAAACAGTTGGCAGGATGCCGGCGCGAGTACCAGCCCATTGCGATAATGCCCGCAATTGAGCCAAAGCCCTTTGAAACCGGGTACTTCACCGATGTAAGGGATACCTTCCGGTGAGCCTGGGCGCAAACCGGCCCAGTGGCCTACGACCTCGGCATCTGCCAGCGCGGGAATCAATTCCACCGCCGACGCCTTCAGGCTTTCCAGGGCAGAGTCGGTCGGGGTCTTGTCGAACCCTTCGTGCTCCAGCGTGCTGCCGATCAGAATGTGCCCGTCACGCCGTGGGATCGCATAGCGCCCCTTGGCCAGCACCATGCTCGACAAAAAATCCGACGCACATTTGTACAAAATCATTTGGCCTTTGACCGGCTCCACCGGCAGCGACAGGCCCAGCTTGCCGAGTATTTCGCCGCTCCAGGCACCCGCCGCCAGCACCACCTGGTCGCCCAGGACTGGCCCCGCCGGGGTGTTCACACCCACGACGTCGCCACCTTCAATCACAAACCCCTCCACTTCGCACTGCTCATGAAGGGTCACGCCCGGTAACGCCAACAGCGCGGCCTTGAGGGATTTGACCAGACGCGGGTTACGTACGTTGGCCACGTCCGCCATGAAGATCGCCTGGGAATACCCACCACCCAGCACCGGCACGGCGTCATGGGCGGCCGACACATCCACCTTGCTCAACGGCCGGCCTTCACGGGCAGCCCAGGCCAACGCCTGGGCTTCATCTTCCAGGTCCAGCCAGTAAAGGCCGGTGGTGTGAACCTCTGGATCAACCCCGGTGGCCGCAAACAGTCGCTGTGCCAACTGCGGGTAAAAATCCTGCGACCAATGGGCCAGTGCGGTGACCGCCGGGCTGTAGCGCCATGGGTACAACGGCGAAACGATACCGCCACCCGCCCAGGAAGACTCCTGCCCCAGCCTGGAGCGCTCCAGCAGCACCACGGACTGCCCCTCGGTGGCGAGGTTGAACGCGGTCAACAAGCCGATAACACCGCCACCCACAATCACCACTTGCTGTTGCTTAGCCATCATTTGATCCAGCCGATAAAAAGGGAAAAGCGCACCCGGCGCCCATTCATCCAGCGCGCTCATCATTGCCCCCAGCACGCAAGGCGCGACATTTCAGGTATCGCGCCCGGATTACTGCGTACGCCGGTACTGGACAAGCTGAACTCACCGCAAGGGTCATTCGCCATGATGGCGCCCACTGCAGGCGAGGCGACCAGGGTAAATGCCTCGGGGCTCAACGCAGTGCTGATTCTATAGTGATCATTGCCGGCACTGGCGCCACCTGCATCAATAAAAGTGCCGTGGCGCGTGTAAAAGCGCTCGAGGTGCTGCGCCTGCTCAGTCAGCAGTGCAACGATCTGCGCGCGGTAGGCTTTTTTCACCTGCCCGGTATACGCGGGGTAAGCAATCCCGGCCAAAAACGCGATGATGGCGACCGTGCCCAGTAACTCGATCAGGGTAAAACCCTGGCAATCCTTGCCCATTGATATGCTCCTTACTATTGAAGTTGTCGCCATAGAACTCGATGAACGTTCAGGCCTCCCTCTGCCTGTGCATAGACCGCCTCCAGCACCGTGCGCACCTGGCCACTGCTCCCAACTGCGGTCACGCGGTACAACGCGGCCGGTGTTCCGGCAGGCAAACCCGCCAGCGCAAAGCCCACTCCCAGGGATTGCACGCCATATAGCCCGCCTTTCAGGGCAACCCAAGTGACCGCCGAAACAGGGTGTGTGCCTGCCGCCACCACCCGCGCCGATTCCATCGGCGGCGCACAGGTGGTGATTGCCCGACACACCGGCAATGTCGCGCCGGCCCGTCGGATCACCGACTCCCCCAACCGCAGGCCACTTTCGGCGCTTTGGAAGGATTGGTTTCGATGCCAAACGCTGCCGGTAATCTTTTGTTGGGACACCGCCCCTTGCATCGATGCCAGGCCGATCAGTGACAGCATCAGCAGAAACACCAGGCTGATCAGCAAAACCATGCCGGTTTGCCGCGCAAAAACATCGTGATGATTGAACATGCCGCCCTACCCCAGCCGGTTTCGCAAGGCTGCTACCACGCTGTAGGCCTGATCTTTCACGCGCCCGGTCGGGTCTTGCAACGTGATGCGCAGGCGTACGCTGCGGATCAGCGATTCATCCGCCGGGCGGGATTCATAGCGCGCTACCTGAGGCGAACCTGGCTTGCCCGCCACGCCGAAACTGATGTCGAAGGCCTGCACGTTGTCCAACAGCACCGACTTGGCCGGCGCCGCAGGGGTACTGACCTTCAGTTGCCCGGTTTCATAGGTGTAGGTGAGTTGGCGCAGCGCAAAGCGGATCTGCCCCGGCATCGGTGGCGGTGAACTCCCCGCGTAGGCCTGGGCCGTGCCGAGGCAGTCAGAGAGCACCGTCCAGTCTGGCGTGCCGCCCTCGCCTGCAACCTCGGCGGTGACCAGCGTCAGCGACCAGGCGCTGCCTGCAGAGTCCCAGCCGAGAGGTCGATAAAAGGCTGGCGGTGCGTTGTCGATAGAGGCTGTCGCCAGGCAGCCGAACATGCCTGCCTGGCGAATATCCTGGATCATCTTGCCCAGCACAAACCGCGCATCATCCTGCAGCACCATGGCGGCCTGTTGGCTGGCGTGAGTCGCGCGAGCGCTGATCGCCACCTGGCTGACACCCAGTACCAGCAGCAACCCGACCGCCAGTGCGAGCAACATCTCCACCAGGCTGAAACCACGCACAGAGCGTCTCATTGGGGCGCCTGCGGTTCGCCGTCAATGCGGCTGGTGAGGGTGAAGGTTTCCCGCGCCCCACGAGTATTCGCCCCACGGGAGTCATCCCAACTGATGCTCACGGTTACCTCGCCACCGCTGATCACCACCGAACCTTTGGCATCCTCGCCGCCGAAGCCGATGATATTGGCCTCGAAGTCATGCAGGTCCAGGTCCCGCACGCTGGCCGTCGGGGTATTGGCGGGAGCGCTTTGCATGAGTGCCCATGCGTAGTCGGCGCCTGAGTTGGCGCGGATTCGATCGAGCATATCGTAGGCAATGAAACTGGCCTGGCTGGTCATCCTTGCACTGTCGGTGTACTTGAGTGCATTGAGCTGGGTCATTGCGGCGCCCAGCAACCCGATGGCGAGAATCAGCACCGCCACCAACACTTCGATCAAGGTCATACCGGTTTGTTGTCGAGGCAGTGCGCAGGGAAAAAGTCTGTTCGGGCAGGCAAGCATTACCGTCGTCATCCGTGTCGAAGGCCAAAAAAAAGCAGCGCAGCACTGCTGTACGAGCCAAGACTAGTGCCGGTTCTTGCCCCGCGCCGCAATCGGAACAAAGGGAAATACTTTGGACATAAAGGCCATCATCCAGCCCCGCCGCCGGGCGCTATACCTAGGTCTCCAAACCCATTTTTACCCTTGCCCATGGAGGGACAAACTATGCAACAACGCGGTTTCACCCTGATCGAACTTCTGTTCGGCCTGCTACTGGGTGGCATCCTCGTGACCGTGGCAGTGCCTGCCTTCAAGGGTTTGCTTGCGTCGCAGCAGCAACGCAGCGCGGCACACTCGCTTGCCGAAGGCCTGCGGTTGGCGCGCACTGAGGCAATCACCCGCAATCGCCCAGTGATCATTCAGGCGCTGGAGAACGATTGGAGCCGAGGATGGCAAATCATTGTGGATATAAGCGGGCGCGGTGAGCCGGGTACCGACAACCCGATACTGCTGGAACGGCAGGGCAATGGGCGCGTGATGATGGCGGGCAATGGGCCTGTCAAGAACCAGGTACGCTTCAGCGGGCTGGGTGAACCGGTGTTTGCGGGGGGTGGCTTCCGTGCCGGTACGGTGCACATCTGCGGCACCGACCCGGTACAGAGCCGCTATCAAGTGGTGCTGGCGCCGAGCGGGCGCATCAGCCTGCGCAGTGAGGCCACCGAGCAGGCGCTGTGCGGCTCCGGCACCGTGGCACTCAGAGCAGTGAGCGAACCCGCAGCTCTTTGGGCATCGAGAACGTGATGTTCTCTTCGCGACCGGCCAATTCATCCGCGCCGGTAGCACCCCAGGCCTGCAATTGCTGGATCACGCCACGCACCAATACTTCCGGAGCCGAAGCACCCGCGGTGATGCCGATACGCTCAACGCCATCGAACCAACTGCGCTGCATGTCTTCGGCGCCGTCGATCAGGTAGGCCGGCGTGGCCATGCGTTCCGCCAGTTCGCGCAAGCGGTTGGAGTTGGAACTGTTGGGGCTGCCCACCACCAGGACCACATCGCACTCGTCGGCCAGTTGCTTGACCGCGTCCTGACGGTTTTGCGTGGCGTAGCAGATGTCGTCCTTGCGTGGGCCGCCAATTGCCGGGAAGCGTGTGCGCAGAGCATCGATCACACGGCTGGTGTCGTCCATCGACAGCGTGGTTTGGGTCACGAAGGCCAGGCGATCCGGGTTTTGAACCTGCAACTCGGCGACGTCTTTTTCGTCTTCCACCAGGTAGATAGCACCGCCATTGCTGGCGTCGTACTGGCCCATGGTGCCTTCGACTTCCGGATGACCGGCGTGGCCGATCAGGATGCATTCACGGCCGTCGCGGCTGTAGCGCGCGACTTCGATATGGACCTTGGTCACCAGCGGGCAGGTGGCGTCGAACACCTTGAGGCCACGACCGGCCGCTTCGGTGCGCACTGCCTGGGACACGCCGTGGGCACTGAAGATGACGATAACGTCGTCCGGCACCTGGTCGAGTTCTTCGACAAAGATAGCCCCGCGCGCGCGCAGGTCTTCAACCACGAATTTGTTGTGGACGACTTCATGGCGCACGTAAATCGGCGGCCCGAACACTTCCAGGGCGCGATTGACGATTTCGATCGCCCGGTCCACACCGGCGCAGAAGCCACGGGGGTTGGCGAGTTTGATTTGCATGCTGTGCCTCGTGTCTTGCAGCCACCTTGAGCCAGGTCTGACGCTGACTCAACTGACAATGAAGATCAAAGGTGGGAGCGGGCTTGCTCGCGAATGCGCAGTGTCAGTCACCGAACTATTAGACTGATCCACCGCATTCGCGAGCAAGCCCGCTCCCACATTTTAGACCGCGTACGGCCAATTAGAGCGCTTTAACGTCGATGATTTCAACGTCAAACGTCAAGGTTTTACCGGCCAACGGGTGGTTGAAGTCGATGGTCACTTGCGCGTCATCGAAGGTTTTAACCACGCCGGGCAGCTCGGTGTTCGCCGCATCGTTGAAGATCACCAACAGGCCTTCCGACAGGTCCATGTCCTGGAACTGCGAGCGCGGGATGATCTGCACGTTTTGCGGGTTGGGCTGGCCAAAGGCGTTTTCCGGCAGGATCTGCAGGGTGCGCTTGTCGCCGGCCTTGAAACCGAACAGTGCCGCTTCAAAACCCGGCAGCAGGTTGCCGTCGCCGACCTTGAAGGTCGCCGGGGCTTTGTCGAACGTACTGTCGACCGTGTCGCCATTCTCCAGGCGCAATGCGAAATGCAAAGTGACTTCCGTGTTCTGGCCGATGCGTTGCTCAGCCAATACCTGATCAGTCATTGACGGTCTCTCCGGTTTTCTTGCTTTTGAACATATCCAACGCCAGCATGATTGCACCGACGGTGATGGCGCTGTCGGCAAAGTTGAACGCCGGGAAGTACCAGCGGTTCTGCCAATGCACCAGAATAAAGTCGATCACATGGCCCAGAGCAATGCGGTCGTACAGGTTGCCCAGCGCGCCGCCCAGCACCAGGGCCAGGGCGATTGCCAGCCAGGTGTCATCGCGGCCGAGGCGCTTGAGCCAAACGACGAGCACAGCACTGACGACCACGGCGATCAGGGCAAACAGCCAGCGCTGCCAGCCGCCGCTGTCAGCCAGGAAGCTGAAGGCTGCGCCAGTGTTGTAGGCCAGGGTCCAGCTGAAGTAGTCAGGAATGACCACGATCTGCTGGAACATCTGCAGGGAGCCTTCGAAGTGAGCCTTGCTGACCTGGTCAATGACCAGGACCAGCACGCTCAGCACGAGCCAACCCAGACGTCCGAAACGGCTGGTTTTAGGCATAGTGGCGAACCTCGCCAGCACCGCTGATGTTGTCCACGCAACGGCCGCAGATTTCCGGATGCTCCGGGTTCACGCCGACGTCTTCACGGCAGTGCCAGCAACGGGCGCACTTGGGGAAGGCCGACTTGACCACTTTGAGCTTGAGGCCCGGTACTTCGGTGGCCACTGCGTCCGCGGGTGCCTGGGCAAACGGTGCCAGGCTTGCGGTCGAGGTGATCAGCACGAAGCGCAGTTCGTTGCTCAGCTTGGCCAGGTCGGCGGTCAGGCCTTCCTCGGCAAACAGGGTGACTTCGGCTTGCAGGTTGCCACCGACGGCCTTGGCCGCGCGCTGAACTTCCAGCTCCTTGTTCACCGCAACCTTGACGGCCATTACGCCTTCCCAATACTCGCGGCCCAGTTCGAAGTTGGCCGGCAATTCGGTCAGGCCTTCGTACCAGGTGTTGAGCATCACCGACTCGTTACGCTCGCCCGGCAGGTATTCCCACAGTTCGTCGGCGGTGAAGGCCAGGATCGGCGCGATCCAGCGCACCAGCGCTTCAGAGATGTGGTACAGCGCGGTCTGCGCCGAACGGCGCGCCTTGCTGTTGGCGCCGGTGGTGTACTGGCGGTCCTTGATGATATCGAGGTAGAAACCACCCAGCTCCTGCACGCAGAAGTTGTGGATCTTCGAGTAGACGTTCCAGAAGCGGTATTCGCCGTAGTGTTCCTGCAGCTCGCGCTGCAGCAACAGGGTACGGTCCACGGCCCAACGGTCCAGGGCGAGCATGTCCTCGGCCGGCAGGATGTCGGTGGCCGGGTTGAAACCGGTCAGGTTCGACAGCAGGAAGCGTGCGGTATTACGGATACGGCGGTAAGCATCGGCGCTGCGGGCCAGGATCTGGTCCGACACGGCGATTTCGCCCGAGTAATCGGTCGACGCGACCCACAGACGCATGATGTCGGCGCCCAGGGTGTCGTTGATCTTTTTCGGCTCGATCACGTTTTTCAGCGACTTGGACATCTTGCGGCCCGTCTCGTCGACGGTGAAGCCGTGGGTCAGCAGTTCGCGGTACGGCGCGTGGTTGTCGATGGCGCAGCCGGTCAACAGCGACGAGTGGAACCAGCCACGGTGTTGGTCCGAGCCTTCCAGATACAGGTCGGCACGCGGGCCGGTGGCGTGGCCCATAGGGTGCGAACCGCGCAGCACGTGCCAGTGGGTGGTGCCGGAGTCGAACCACACGTCGAGGGTGTCGCTGATCTTGTCGTACAGCGGCGCTTCGTCGCCCAACAGCTCGGCAGCGTCCAGCTTGAACCAGGCTTCGATGCCTTCCTGTTCAACGCGCAGCGCCACTGCTTCCATCAGCTCGACGGTGCGTGGGTGCAGCTCGCCGCTTTCCTTGTTCAGGAAGAACGGGATCGGCACGCCCCAGTTACGCTGGCGGGAGATGCACCAGTCCGGGCGGTTGGCGATCATCGAGTGCAGGCGCGCCTGGCCCCAGGCCGGGACGAACTTGGTCTCTTCGATGGCTTTGAGCGAGCGCACACGCAGGGTGTCGCCGCTGGTCGGCTCTTTGTCCATGCCGATAAACCACTGCGCGGTGGCGCGGTAGATCAGCGGGGTTTTGTGACGCCAGCAGTGCATGTAGCTGTGCTTGATGGTGTCGGATTTCACCAACGCACCGACCTCGCTCAGCTTGTCGATGATCGCCTGGTCGGCCTTGAAAATGAACTGGCCGCCGAAGAACTCCAGCGACGGCACGTACACGCCATTGCTCTGCACCGGGTTGATGATGTCGTCATTCACCATGCCGTACTTCTTGCAGATGACGAAGTCATCCACGCCATAAGCCGGCGAGCAGTGAACAATGCCAGTACCCGAACCCAATTCCACGTAGTCAGCCAGGTACACCGGCGACAGACGGTCGTAGAACGGGTGACGGAAGTTGATCAGTTCCAGCGCGGTGCCGGTGGTGGTGGCGATGACCGAACCTTGCAGTTCGTAGCGTGCCAGGCAGGCTTCGACCATTTCTTCAGCCAGCACCAGCAGGCGATCACCGACGTCCACCAGGGCGTAGGTGAATTCCGGGTGCACGTTCAGCGCCTGGTTGGCCGGAATGGTCCACGGGGTAGTGGTCCAGATCACGATGGCTGCAGGTTTTGGCAGGCTCGACAGGCCAAAGGCTTGGGCCAGCTTGGCGTCGTCGGCGATCGGGAAGGCCACGTCGATGGTCGAGGACTTCTTGTCTTCGTACTCGACTTCCGCTTCTGCCAGGGCCGAACCGCAGTCGAAGCACCAGTTCACGGGTTTGAGGCCCTTGAACACGAAACCGCCTTTGACGATTTCGGCCAAGGCGCGGATTTCACCGGCCTCGTTCTTGAAGTTCATGGTCTTGTACGGGTTGTCCCACTCGCCGAGGACGCCCAGACGAATGAATTCGGACTTCTGCCCTTCGATCTGCTCGGTGGCATAGGCACGGCACAGTTCGCGGGTTTTATCCGCGCCCAGATTCTTGCCGTAGGTCACTTCGACTTTGTGCTCGATCGGCAGGCCGTGGCAGTCCCAGCCCGGAACATAAGGCGCGTCGAAACCCGACAGGGTTTTCGAACGCAGGATCATGTCCTTGAGAATTTTGTTCAGCGCATGACCGATGTGAATCGTGCCGTTGGCATAAGGAGGGCCGTCGTGCAGGACGAACTTCGGACGATCCTTGCCAATTTCGCGCAACTTTCCGTACAGGCCAATACTGTCCCAGCGCTGCAGGATCTGCGGTTCGCGCTGTGGCAGGCCGGCCTTCATTGGGAAGGCGGTGTCCGGAAGGTTTAGCGTGGCTTTATAGTCGGTCATTTAAGGCTCTTCGGTTAGCGATGGGCGCTAGGTGCGGCTAGTGCACGGGCGGCGGCGACATCCGCATTGATCGCCGTTTTCAACGCCTCAAGGGAGGCGAAACGCTGCTCTTCACGCAGCTTCTGGTGGAAAACCACCGTTAAACGCCGGTCATACAAATCACCGGCAAAATCCAAAAGGTGAACTTCCAGGTGGGCCTTGCCATCACCTGCAACCGTGGGCCTGACGCCTATATTGGCGACTCCCGGCCACGATTGGCCGTCGATGTCGACACTCACCAGGTAAACCCCGGTGAGCGGCACACGACGACGTTTGAGCTGCACGTTGGCGGTTGGCGTGCCCAGTTGGCGCGCCAGCTTCTGGCCGTGCAATACCCGCCCGGCAATGCGGAACGGGCGACCGAGCAAACGCTCGGCCAAGGCGAAGTCGGCTGCCGCCAGGGCGTTACGCACCTGGGTACTGCTCACGCGCAGGCCGTCCAGTTCGACGGTTTGCGCGGCTTCGACGGTAAAACCTTGATTCACACCGGCGTGTTGCAGGAAGTCGAAATCGCCGACGCGGTCGCAGCCGAAACGGAAGTCGTCGCCGACCTCCAGGTGCTGCACGCCCAGGCCATCGACCAGGATGCGGTCGACGAACTCGGCGGCGCTGAGGCTCTGCAAGCGCTGGTTGAAAGCCAGGCACAGCACACGGTCAACGCCCTCTTCAGCCAGCAGTTGCAGCTTGTCGCGCAGGCGGGCCAAGCGGGCCGGCGCCGTCTCGGGGGTAAAGTATTCCCGCGGCTGTGGCTCAAAAATCACCACGCAGCTGGGCACGCCCAACTCGATCGCACGTTCACGCAGCCGACCCAGGATAGCCTGGTGGCCACGGTGAACACCGTCAAAGTTGCCAATAGTGGCGACGCAGCCCCGATGCTCGGGGCGCAGGTTGTGGAGACCTCGAACCAGCTGCATAACGCGCTTCTTGCTCATAAAGTGGTCGATTATAACCACACCCGGCCCCGGACGACAGGCAACAGCGCAGGCCAAATGGATCGAATCGATAAAACAACCGTTTTATCACGGCAAAGTCTCTAGCCAAGCGACTTTCGATTGAAATCACGCAGACGGAAGCCTTGCATCAGCAACATCCCGAAGTACACCACCACACCCGCAACAACCAGAACACCCAGGCGCATGAAGCGTTCAAGCATATGGCCTTGATCCCAGGCGGGCATGAAGTGCATCAGGCCCAACAACACCGCCGACATCATCGCCACCGCCACCAGCAGCTTGAGAGCAAACAGGCCCCAGCCCGGCTGCGGCTGATACATCTGCTGCTTGCGCAGTTGATAAAACAGCAGCCCTGCGTTGATGCAGGCACCCGCGCTGATGGCCAGGGCCAGGCCGGCATGGGCCAACGGGCCGATAAACACCAGGTTGAGCAGTTGCGTGACGATCAAGGTGAAGATTGCGATCTTGACCGGCGTGCGGATGTTTTGCTGGGCGTAGAAGCCCGGCGCCAGCACTTTGATCACGATAATGCCGAGCAGGCCGACGGAGTAAGCGACCAGCGCGCGCTGGGTCATTGACGCGTCAAACGCGCTGAACTGGCCGTATTGGAACAACGACACGGTCAACGGCTCAGCCAGAATGCCCAGGGCCAGGGAACACGGCAACACCAGCATAAAGCACAGGCGCAGGCCCCAGTCGAGGATGCGCGAGTACTCCTGGCGGTCCTTGCTGGCATAGGTGCGCGACAGCGTCGGCAGCAAGATTGTGCCCAAGGCCACACCCAGTACGCCGGACGGCAACTCCATCAAGCGATCGGCGTAGTACATCCAGGAGACCGAACCGGACACCAGCAAGGATGCGAACGCGGTGTTGATGATCAGGGAAATCTGGCTCACCGACACCCCCAGGATCGCCGGCAACATATTGCGCATCACGCGCCATACGCCGGTGTCCTTGAGGTTCAGGCGCGGCAGCACCAGCATGCCGATTTTTTTCAGGTGCGGCAGTTGGTACAGCAGCTGCGCCAGGCCGCCGGCCAGCACCGCCCAGCCCAGGGCCATGACCGGTGGATCGAAGTACGGCGTCAGGAACAGCGCAAAAATAATCATGCTGACGTTCAGCAATGTCGGCACGAAGGCCGGTACCGAGAAACGGTTCCAGGTATTGAGGATCGCCCCGGCCAGGGATGACAGCGAGATCAGCAATATATAAGGAAAGGTCACGCGCAGCAGGTCAGTGGTCAGCGCGAATTTTTCCGGGGTGTTGGCAAAACCGGGGGCCGTGGCCCAGATCACCCAGGGCGCGGCGAGCATGCCGACGAGGGTTACCAGCATCAGTACCAGGGTCAGCAGGCCCGAGACATAGGCAATAAAGGTACGGGTCGCTTCTTCGCCCTGCTGGGTTTTGTATTCGGCCAGGATCGGCACGAACGCCTGGGAAAATGCGCCCTCGGCGAAGATCCGCCGCAGCAGGTTGGGCAGTTTAAAGGCAATAAAGAAGGCATCCGTGGCCATGCTGGCGCCGAAAATGCGTGCCAGCAGGGTGTCACGCACAAACCCCAAAACCCGGGAGATCATTGTGATAGAGCTGACGGCAGCCAACGATTTGAGCAGATTCATTGAAAGAGTTTGCGCCTTTAGATAAAGAGCAGGCGAACAAAGCGCCCACTTATGCGATACTGCGCGCCTGCAACAGCACAGAGCCAAAGCTCGCGAGTTTACAGGTCAAGCGCCGGAAATAAATCACCCGCCTCTTCAGATCGACCACTCAGCAGTTCGCATCAGCCGCCCTTGACAACCCATCAAGTCATCGGCATGATTCGCGGCCTATTTTGTTTGCTATTTCCTAAAAAGTCTTTCGAGGAGCTCGACGGTGGCCAACACACCTTCCGCCAAAAAACGTGCAAAACAGGCTGAGAAGCGTCGCAGCCACAACGCCAGCCTGCGTTCCATGGTTCGTACCTACATCAAGAATGTAGTTAAAGCCATCGACACCAAAGACGCTGAAAAAGCTCAAGCTGCTTACGTTCTGGCTGTGCCTGTTATCGACCGTATGGCCGATAAAGGCATCATCCACAAGAACAAAGCCGCTCGTCATAAGAGCCGCCTGAATGGCCACATCAAGGCTCTGAACGTCGCTGCAGCAGCCTAAGTGGTAACAACTGCCACGTAACTCAGGTTGCGTAACAGTTAAGAAATGCCCCGTACCGAAAGGTCCGGGGCATTTTTGTTTGTGCTCAATAACGAGGGGTGCACACTGATCAACATGTGGGAGCGGGCTTGCCCGCGATTGCAGTGGGTCAGTGGTGAATAGGGTGGCTGACACGCCCTCATCGCGGGCAAGCCCGCTCCCACACCTGAACTGCGGTGTATTTTCAGGCGCAAAAAAAAGCCCCGAACCAGTCGGGGCGTTTTTGCTACCTATTGATCAAACCACAATCAATGGTGGTGACCGCCTTCACCGTGGACGTGGCCGTGGGCCACTTCTTCCTGGGATGCGTCGCGGATGGCAACGATCTTCACTTGGAAGTTCAGGCGCTGGCCAGCCAGAGGGTGGTTGCCGTCGACAGTCACGTCGTCGCCGTCCAGATCACGGATGGTGACGATCTGCATCTGGCCGTCCGGGGCGGATGCGTGGAACTGCATGCCCACTTCCAGCTCATCAACACCTTCGAACATGCTGCGGCTCAGGGTGCTGACCAGTTCGGCGGAGTATTCGCCGTAGGCATCTTCAGGTTCTACGGCGACAGTCAGTTCGTCACCGACGCTTTTGCCTTCCAGAGCCTTCTCCAGGCCCGGGATGATGTTACCTGCGCCTTGCAGGTAGACCAGCGGCGCGCCGCCGGCGGAGCTGTCGATGACCTCACCAGCGTCGTTGGTCAGGGTATAGTCGATGGAGACAGCCTTGTTAGCGGCGATCGTCATGGGGCGAGACCTTTTGCATAAGAATGAAGAACGGACAAGTCTAAACAAGGATTTGCCCGAAAGCGAACAGAACCCGGACAGACGGAGCCGATCAACGGCATCCTTCATCCTCGGCTTCCACCAGGACGGCGACGGCCACTGGGTGGCCGAGCTGTCCTGCGGCCACACCCAGCACCTGCGCCACCAGCCGCCATGGCAGTCGCGCGCCTGGGTACTGGATGCTGCGCAACGCCTTGAAAAAATAGGCCAACCCTTTACGTGCGGCTGGTGTGCGCAAGCGCCTGAATAACGATAACCTTGGTGCCTGATTCCCGGTAGGCGCTCAGCCATAGAGCGCCACCGAAGCCATGCACCTCCAGAGAATTCGCATGCAGACTTTTTTTATCGCGCCCACCGATTTTGGTGTGGGTCTGACCTCCATCAGCCTTGGGCTGGTGCGTACCCTTGAGCGGGCCGGGCTGAAAGTCGGCTTCTTCAAACCGATTGCCCAGCCACATCCGGGCGACACCGGCCCCGAGCGCTCCACCGAACTGGTGGCGCGCACCCACGGCCTGAAGCCACCACACCCCTTGGGCCTGGCCCATGTGGAGCGCATGCTCGGCGACGGCCAGCTCGACGAGTTGCTCGAAGAAATCATCACCCTGTACCAGCAGGCCGCCGTAGGCAAGGACGTGCTGATCGTCGAAGGCATGGTGCCGACCCGCAGCGCCAGCTATGCGGCGCGGGTCAACCTGCACCTGGCCAAGAGCCTGGACGCCGAAGTGATCCTGGTGTCGGCGCCGGAGAACGAAGTGCTCACCGAGCTCTCGGGCCGTGTGGAATTGCAGGCCCAACTGTTCGGCGGCCCCAAGGACCCGAAAGTGCTGGGTGTGATCCTCAACAAGGTGCGCACCGACGAAAGCATGGAAGCCTTCTCGGCGCGCCTCAAGGAGCATTCGCCCCTGTTGCGCAGCGGCGATTTCCGCCTGCTCGGCTGCATCCCTTACCAGCCCGAACTCAACGCCCCGCGCACCCGCGACGTGGCCGACCTGATGGGCGCGCAGATCCTCAACGCCGGCGACTACGAAACCCGGCGCATGACCAAGATCATCATTTGCGCGCGCACCATGCGTAATACCGTGGAGCTGCTCAAGCCGGGCGTGCTGGTGGTAACGCCGGGCGACCGTGACGACATCATCCTCGCCGTCAGCCTGGCCGCAATCAACGGCGTGCCCCTGGCCGGTTTGTTGCTGACCAGCGACACCCTGCCCGACCCGCGCATCATGGATTTGTGCCGTGGCGCCTTCCAGGCCGGGCTGCCGGTGTTGTCGGTAAGTACCGGTTCCTACGACACGGCGAACCAGCTCAATAGCCTGAACAAGGAAATCCCGATTGATGACCGCGAGCGTGCGGAGATCATCACCGATTTCGTCGCCAGCCACCTCGATGCGCGCTGGCTGCACCAACGCTGCGGCACGCCACGGGAAATGCGCCTGTCGCCGGCGGTGTTTCGCTATCAGTTGATCCAGCGCGCCCAGGCCGCCAACAAGCGCATCGTATTGCCCGAAGGCAGCGAGCCGTTGACCGTGCAGGCCGCCGCCATCTGCCAGGCCCGCGGCATTGCGCGCTGCGTGCTGCTGGCCAAACCTGCCGATGTGGAAGCCGTCGCCCGCGCCCACGGCATCGAACTGCCCGAAGGCCTGGAGATTCTCGACCCGGACCTGATTCGCCAACGCTACGTCGAGCCGATGGTCGCACTGCGCAAGAGCAAGAGCCTCAACGCGCCGATGGCCGAGCAACAATTGGAAGACACGGTGGTGATCGCCACCATGATGCTCGCACTGGACGAAGTGGACGGCCTGGTCTCCGGGGTGATTCACTCCACCGCCAACACTATCCGCCCTGCCCTGCAGCTGATCAAAACGGCGCCGGGCTGCACCTTGGTGTCGTCGGTGTTCTTCATGCTGTTCCCCGAGCAGGTGCTGGTATACGGCGACTGCGTGATGAATCCGCACCCCAGCGCCGTGGAGCTGGCGGAAATCGCCCTGCAAAGTGCCGACTCCGCCGCCGCGTTCGGCATTACGCCACGGGTGGCGATGATCAGCTATTCCAGCGGTGATTCGGCCAGCGGCGAAGAAGTCGAAAAAGTCCGCGAAGCCACCCTGCTCGCCCACGAACAGCAAAGCTCGCTGCTGATCGACGGCCCATTGCAGTACGATGCCGCCGCCAATGAAACCGTGGCAAGGCAGTTGGCGCCCAACAGCCAGGTCGCCGGCAAGGCCACGGTGTTTGTGTTCCCGGACCTGAACACCGGCAACACCACGCACAAGGCCGTGCAACGCAGCGCCGATTGCGTGAGCCTGGGGCCAATGCTGCAAGGCCTGCGCAAACCAGTGAACGACCTGCCGCGCGGCGCACAAGTGGACGACATCGTGTACACCATCGCCCTGACGGCGATCCAAGCCGCCAACCGACCTATGGATATCTAAATGCTGGATTTTCTACCTGCCGCCGTGCGCGGGGTCATCGCGTCCTTGTTGTTGGCGCTGAACACGATCCTCCTGTGTTCGTTCCTGTTTATCGTCGCGCTGTTCAAGGCGCTGCCATTTGCCAAACGCTTCAGCGAATGGCTGATGAACCATACGCACGAAGCCTGGGTGACCAATAACAAGGGCTGGATGAACCTGGTGCGGCGCACGCGCTGGCACCTGAAGGGCCTTGAAGGCCTGGACTACCAGCACTCGTATCTGGTGACCAGCAACCACCAGAGCTGGGTCGACATCATGGTGCTGCAATACGTACTCAATCGGCGCATTCGCCCGCTGAAGTTCTTCCTCAAACAAGAACTGATCTGGGTGCCGGTGATCGGCCTGGCCTGGTGGGCGCTGGGCTTCCCGTTCATGAAGCGCTACACCAAGGCGTACCTGGAGAAGCACCCGGAGAAGAAAGGCAAAGACCTGGAAACCACGCGTAAGACCTGTGCGAAGTTTCGCGACAACCCTGTGGGTATTTTCAACTTTGCCGAGGGCACGCGGTTTACGCCGGGCAAGCATGCACAACAGAAATCGCCGTTCCGTTACCTGCTCAAGCCCAAGGCCGGTGGCATTGCGTTTGTGCTGGATGCCATGGGCGAGCAGCTCAAGTCATTGGTGAACGTGACCATCCACTACCCGGCCGGACGCCCAGGGTATTGGGATTTGTTGTGCGGGAATGTGAAGGACGTGGTGGTGCACTTTGAAGAAGTGCAGATTCCGGCCGGGTTTATCGGCAAGAATTATGAGCAGGATGGGGAGTATCGGTTGGCGTTCCAGGGGTGGATTAACCAGCTGTGGGAAGACAAAGACCAACTGCTGGCCAAACTGCACACAGACTTCCCGGATAACAAGTGATCAAAATGTGGAAGCGGGCTTGCTCGCGAATACGGT
The DNA here is from genome assembly GCF_900006605.1 of Pseudomonas sp. 58 R 3. NCBI lineage: Bacteria > Pseudomonadati > Pseudomonadota > Gammaproteobacteria > Pseudomonadales > Pseudomonadaceae > Pseudomonas > Pseudomonas sp. 58 R 3. The sequence continues at coordinate 24,613 of NZ_CVTT01000046.1, forward strand.
GGTTCAGCCACACATGTATTGACTGACACTCCGCTTTCGCGAGCAAGCCCGCTCGCACATTTGACCGAGTTGTTTTCAAGAGTCCATGAAAAAGCCCGCCACCGAATCATCGGTAGCGGGCTTTTTTGCGGCGGCGAGGTTTAGATCGCGCCGCGCTGACGCAACAGCTCCAGCACTTGCTTGACGCTGTCTTCCAGCGACGTGGCCTGGGTGTCGATCACCAAGTCGGCATTCAACGGCACGTCGTACGGGAAAGACTCGCCAGGGATGTTATCCCCACCCGCTGCGTACAGGCCCTGCGGATCACGTTCGGCGCACACCAGCGGCGAGGCTTGCACGTAAACGGTGAGCAAGCGGTCGCTGCCGATCAACGACTTGGCCTGTTCACGGCCTTCGGCATCCGGCGCCACAAACGCGGCCAGGGTCAACAGCCCCGCTTCGTTGAACTGACGCGCCACGTGAGCAGCACGGCGCCAGTTTTCAGTACGCCCGGCGCGGTCCTGCGGCAAGCCCTTGTTCAGGTCGTGGCGCAGGTTCTGGCCATCCAGTACGAACACCGCACGGCCCATGTCGAACAGCTTGCGCTCAACTGCATAGGCCAAGGTGCTTTTGCCGGCGCCGGACAGGCCGCTGAACAACACGGTGGCCGGTTGCTGGCCGAAGCGCAGGGCGCGTTCTTCGGTGGCTACATGGGCGAGGTTGCCGTGTTGCGCAGTGCCACCATGGCCCACCGGCGGCGCGATGATCATGCCCGCAGCCACGGTGCCGTTGGTCAAACGGTCGATGACGATAAACGCACCGGTGGTGCGGTTGCTGTCATAGCCATCCAACGCAATGGCGGCGTCGAGGCTGACCTTGACCCGGCCAATCTCGTTCAGTTGCAGCGAACTTGCCGGGCCTTCGGCCAGGGTGTTCACGTCCACGCGGTGCACGATGCTGGTGATCGAACCCGGCACGTAGCTGGTGGCGCGCTTGATGTCGTATTTCTTGCCCGGCAGCATCGGCTCTTCGGCCATCCACACCAGCATGGCGTCGAAAGCGTCGGTGACTTGCGGCACGTTGTCGGCATGCACCAGCAGGTCGCCACGGGAGATGTCGATCTCGTCTTCCATGGTCAGGGTCACGGCCTGGCCTGGGCCTGCGTGTTCCAGCTCACCTTCGAAGGTGACGATGGATTTGACGCGGCTGCTCTTGCCCGACGGCAACACCACCACTTCATCGCCCTTGTGCACGATGCCGCTGGCCAGGGTGCCGGCGAAACCACGGAAGTTCAGGTTAGGGCGGTTGACGTACTGCACCGGAAAACGCAGGTCGGTGTAGTTGCGGTCGTTGGCGATCTCGACGGTTTCGAGAATCTCCATCAGCGACTGGCCAGTGTACCAGGGCGAACGCTCGCTCTTGTTCACCACGTTGTCGCCCTTGAGCGCCGACATCGGCACGAACGCCATGGTGCTCGGTTTGAACGCAATGCCTTCGGCGAACTTCAGGTAATCGGCCTTGATCGACTCGAACACGCTTTGGTCGAAGCCATTGATGTCCATCTTGTTGACGGCAATCACGATGTGCTTGATGCCCAGCAACGAGGCGATATAGCTGTGGCGGCGGGTCTGGGTCTGCACGCCGTAGCGGGCGTCGATCAGAATGATCGCCAGGTCACAGGTGGACGCACCGGTGGCCATGTTGCGGGTGTACTGCTCATGGCCGGGGGTGTCGGCGATGATGAATTTACGCTTGGCGGTGGAGAAGTAGCGGTAGGCAACATCGATGGTGATGCCCTGCTCACGCTCAGCCTGCAGGCCGTCGACCAGCAAGGCCAGGTCGATATCATCGCCGGTGGTGCCGGATTTTTTCGAATCACGGGTAATGGCTTCCAGGTGATCTTCGTAGATCATCTTGGAGTCGTGCAGCAGGCGCCCGATCAGGGTGCTCTTGCCGTCGTCGACGTTGCCGCAGGTCAGGAAGCGCAACATCTCTTTGCGCTCGTGCTGGCCCAGGTAGGCGAGGATGTCCTCGCTGATCAAATCAGATACGTGCGACATGACAGCCCCTTAGAAATAGCCTTGACGTTTTTTATCTTCCATGGAGCCTGCGCCATCGTGGTCGATGACCCGGCCCTGGCGCTCGGAAGTTCGCGTCAGGAGCATTTCCTGAATGATGTCCGTCAGCGTCTCGGCTTCGGACTCCACCGCGCCCGTCAACGGGTAGCAGCCAAGGGTACGGAAACGTACTTTCTTTTTGACGATTCGGGCTTTGTCTTCGTCGGACAAGTGCTGGAGGATGCGGTCGTCGTCGATCATGATCAACGTGCCGTTCTTCTCGATCACATCGCGTTCGGCGGCGAAGTACAGCGGCACAATCGGGATGCCTTCAAGGTAGATGTACTGCCAGATGTCCAGCTCGGTCCAGTTGGACAGCGGGAACACACGGATCGACTCACCCTTGTTGACGTTGCCGTTGTAGACGTTCCACAGCTCCGGGCGCTGGTTCTTCGGGTCCCAGCGGTGTTTGCTGTCGCGGAACGAGTACACGCGCTCTTTGGCGCGGGATTTCTCTTCATCGCGACGGGCACCACCGAAGGCTGCGTCGAAACCATGCTTGTCCAAGGCCTGCTTGAGGCCTTCGGTCTTCATGATGTCGGTGTGCTTGGCGCTGCCGTGGGTGAACGGGTTGATGTTCTGCGCCACGCCATCGGGGTTGATGTGGGTGATCAGGTCCAGGCCCAGCTCTTCGACCATTTTGTCGCGGAACTTGTACATCTCCTGGAATTTCCAGCGGGTGTCGACGTGCATCACCGGGAACGGCAATTTGCCCGGGAAGAAGGCCTTGCGCGCCAGATGCAGCATCACGGCGGAGTCTTTACCGATCGAGTAGAGCATCACCGGGTTGTCGAACTCGGCGGCGACCTCGCGGATGATGTGGATGCTTTCCGCCTCCAGCTGTTTCAGATGCGTCAGTTTGTCGACCATGGTTACTCACGGAAAAACGATCTTATGGACGGCCAGCGGGCCGTGTTCGAGCGGGGCATGCTAGCACAGCACCTTCTTCTATTCAGGGAGCCAGCTAGATCGAAACGGTATATGAATATGCCCCACAGTTTGGGGTGTAACTGGTTCAGGCCAGCTCCCACATTAGATTGGGTTCGGGCAATCGATGAACAGATGCTCCAGCGCGAAACGCCGTGCCAGATAGTCACCCAACGCCTGCACGCCATAACGCTCGGTGGCGTGGTGCCCGGCAGCAATGAAGCTGATGTCGTTTTCCCGTGCGCTGTGGAAGGTTTGCTCGGACGCTTCGCCACTCAAGTACAGGTCGACGCCAGCGGCAATCGCATCGTCGATGTAACCTTGCCCGCCGCCGGTGCACCAACCCACCCGGCGGATCATCTCGCTGCCTTCGATCAACAGCGGCTCGCGCCCCATCACGTCCTGCACGCGGCGGGCGAAATCACGCGGCGACAAGGGTTCGGCGAGGGAGCCAACCAGGCCGACGATTTTCGGGTTGTTCGGGTCCAGCGGGCCTTCGACGGTGATGTCCAACTGACGGGCGAGTTGCACGTTGTTGCCCACATCCGGGTGCAGGTCCAGCGGCAGGTGGTAGGCCAGCAGGCTGATGTCGTGATTGAGCAGGGTTTTCAGGCGCCGCTGCTTCATGCCGGTGATGCAGGGGTTTTCGCCCTTCCAGAAATAACCGTGGTGCACCAGCACCAGGTCGGCCTGGGCTTCGACGGCGGCGTCCAGTAACGCCTGGCTGGCCGTGACGCCGCTGACGATGCGCATCACCTGCGGGCGCCCCTCGACCTGCAGGCCATTGGGGCAATAATCGGCAATTTTTGCGCTGCCAAGGTAGCGGTCAGCTTCCTCGACCAGGGTGCTAAGGGGGACAGCCATAAAAGACTCCTAAATATCCCGTTCCGAGGCGCTCGCAGCCTCGTATAATGCGCGACATTATGGGCGCTCTCCCGCCCCCTGCAACCTGTCAGGACTTACTTGATGCTCAAGGCACTGCGTTTTTTTGGATGGCCATTGTTGGCTGGCGTGCTGATCGCGATGCTGATTATTCAGCGTTATCCCCAATGGGTGGGCTTACCCAGCCTTGATGTGAACCTGCAACAGGCCCCGCAAACCAGCTCCGTGGTACAAGGCCCGGTCACCTACGCAGACGCCGTGGTCATCGCCGCGCCCGCCGTGGTCAACCTGTACACCACCAAAGTCATCAACAAACCGGCGCACCCGCTGTTTGAAGACCCGCAATTTCGCCGCTATTTCGGCGACAACGGCCCCAAGCAACGCCGCATGGAATCGAGCCTGGGTTCGGGTGTGATCATGAGCCCGGAAGGCTACATCCTCACCAACAACCACGTGACCACGGGCGCCGACCAGATTGTCGTGGCCCTGCGCGACGGCCGTGAAACCCTGGCCCGTGTGGTCGGCAGTGACCCGGAAACCGACCTCGCCGTACTCAAGATCGATTTGAAAAGCCTGCCCTCCATCACCATCGGCCGCTCCGAAGGGCTGCGCGTGGGCGACGTGGCACTGGCCATCGGCAACCCTTTCGGGGTTGGCCAGACCGTGACCATGGGCATTATCAGCGCCACCGGGCGCAACCAGTTGGGGCTTAACAGCTACGAAGACTTTATCCAGACCGACGCGGCCATCAACCCCGGCAACTCAGGCGGCGCGCTGGTGGATGCCAATGGCAACCTGACCGGCATCAACACCGCGATCTTCTCCAAGTCCGGCGGCTCCCAGGGTATCGGCTTTGCGATTCCGGTGAAGCTGGCGATGGAGGTGATGAAGGCGATCATTGAACACGGTCAGGTGATTCGCGGCTGGATGGGCATTGAAGTACAGCCGTTGACCAAGGAACTGGCCGAGTCGTTCGGCCTGACCGGTCGCCCAGGCATCGTGGTCGCCGGGATTTTCCGCGATGGCCCGGCGCAAAAAGCCGGCCTGCAATTGGGCGATGTGATTTTGAGCATCGACGGCGAACCTGCCGGTGATGGCCGCAAATCGATGAACCAGGTGGCGCGGATCAAGCCGACCGACAAGGTGGTCATCCAAGTGATGCGCAACGGCAAAGAGCTCAAGCTGGTGGCGGAAATCGGCCTGCGGCCACCGCCGGCGCCGGTCAAAGAAGAGGAATAACGGCTGTGGGAGCCCGTACGCGGGCTCCTGTAACCTAATGTTTCGAAAGAAATCCATTCTCATTAGTCATGTTATATTGTTTCAATATTGCTATTGGAACGCTCTATCATGCCGTCTCGAAGATTTGCCCCCCTGGCTGGCCTGGCCATGGGCTTGTTGCTCGACCCCGCCTACGCCGAAAACAACAGCGTCGAACTGGACACCATCAGCGTCACCAGCGATGCCTATGAATCTGCCACCGGCCCGGTGACAGGCTACCGCGCCACCCGCTCCGCCAGCGCGACCAAAACGGACACGGCCCTGCGCGACATCCCACAATCGATCAGCGTAATTCCTGCCTCAGTGCTCAAAGACCTGGGCAGTACCAACGTGGAGCGCGCCCTGGAATTTGCCGGCGGCGTGTCCAAACAGAACAACTTCGGCGGCCTTACGCTTTACGAATACAGCGTGCGCGGCTTCACCACGTCGGAGTTTTACCAGGACGGTTTCAGCGCCAACCGTGGCTACCCGAGCACACCGGACGCGGCCAATATCGAGCGCATCGAAGTGCTCAAAGGCCCTGCCGCCAGCCTCTATGGGCGTGGTGATCCGGGCGGCACCGTGAACATTGTCACCAAGAAGCCGCAGCCCGAAGCCTTCACCACCGTGCAAACCAGCGCCGGCAGTTGGGACCGCTACCGCACTGCGCTGGATGTGAACACCCCGCTGGACGACGAAGGCCGCGTGCTGTCGCGGGTCAACCTCGCAGTGGAAGACAACCACAGCTTCCGCGATCACGTCGACGCCCAGCGCGTGTTCGTCGCACCGTCTTTCAGCTGGCAATTGGACCCGGACACCCGCCTGCTGGTAGAAAGCGAATTTGTGCGCCACAGCTCCACCTTCGACCGTGGCATCGTCGCGCCGCACGGCATGTCCCGCTCGACCTTCCTGGGCGAACCCAACGATGGCGACATCCGCAACCACAACAACCGCCTGCAAGCGGCCCTGGAACATCACCTCAACGACGCCTGGCAACTGCGCCTGGCCAGCCACTATAAACAAGGCAGCCTGTGGGGCGATGCTTCGGAAAGCCGCGCACTGAATGCCGACGGCCATACGGTCAATCGCCGTTACCGCGAACGCTCCACGGGTTGGCACGACAGCATCACCCAGCTTGAACTGCGCGGCCTGTTCGATATCGGCAGTTGGCAGCATGAGTTGCTGATCGGCACCGAATACGAGGACTATCGCAAGAAGGAGCGCGTCACCGCGATCGGCGGCAGCCTCTACCCCATCGACATCTACAAGCCCGTCTACGGCCAGCCCAAACCTAGCGGCGCACGCTCCGGCACTGACTTCTACGAGCAGGTCAAAAGCCAGGCGTTGAACCTGCAAGACCAGATCATCTTCACCGACCGCCTGCGTGGCATGGTCGGCGCACGCTTTGAGCATTTCGAGCAAAGCACCGACGACTTCACCCGCAACCACGCCAAGAGCCGTCAGACTCACGACGCCCTCACCCAGCGCGCCGGCTTGCTCTACCAACTGACGCCGCAAATCGGTGTGTTTGCCAACGCCTCCACCTCGTTCAAGCCCAACAATGGCCTGGACGCCGGCGGCAAATCCTTCAAGCCGGAAGAAGGCGTGGGCTATGAAGTGGGCATCAAGAGCGAGCTGTTCGACGACCGCCTGAGCACCACCCTGGCCGCCTTCCATATCGACAAAGAAAACGTGCTGGCGCTGGACCCGTCCACCGACACCAACCGCGCCATGGGCAAGGCGCGCAGCCAGGGTTTTGACCTGCAACTGACCGGGCAACTGACGGACGCGATACGCGTGATCGGCGCCTTTGCCTACATCGACGCCGAAGTGACCAAAGGCGACAAAACCATTCCCGCCGGCAGCCGGATTCTCGGCGTGGCCAAACGCAGCGGCAGCCTGCTGGGCGTGTATGAGTTTCAGGACGGCGCACTGCGCGGCTCAGACCTGGGCGCGGCGTTTACCTACGTCGGCGATCGCTCCGGCGAGGCCGGCGGCAGCTTCGAGCTGCCGGCGTATCACACCGTCGACCTGCTGGCCCATTACAAGGCCAGTGACAAGGTCACCGTGGGCTTGAACCTCAATAACTTATTTGACGAAAAATACTACGAGCGCTCCTACAGCAATTACTGGGTGATGCCCGGTGAGCCGCGCAACTTCACCGTCAGCCTGACCCTCAACCTGTAACAGGACGTCAACATGCAAGCCTTCAAATCCCTGGCCGTCATCGGCCTGCTGTTTGCCACCCAAGTCTCGGCCCACGGCCTGTGGACCGAACAGCGGCGCGGCAATATCGAAGTGATCTACGGCCACGGTGCCGAGGACAACGCGTTCAAGGCACAGAAAATCAGCGGTGCCTGGGCATATGACGCGGGCGGCAAGATGATCCCGGTGACCGTAGAGCGCCTGCCCGACCACGCACGCCTCAAGCCGCTCAAATCACCGGCCGTGATGGCCGTGGCCCTGGACAACGGCATGTGGTCGCAGACGCCAGACAAAAAGTGGGTCAACCAGGGCCGCAGCCAAGTGCCGGGGGCGATTCAATCGACCCAGACCTTCAAATACAGCCTGGCGATTTACCAGCCGGGGGCGAAACTGCCCAAGCTGGACCAGATCAAGCTGCTGATCCTGCCGGAAGTCGACCCGCTGACCGTAGGGCCAGGCAAATCGCTGCCGGTGCGGGTGCTGCTGGACGGCAAGCCTGCGGCGGGTATCAAGCTGGTAGGTGATTATCGCAATGCGCCGAACACCGTGAGCACGGAGACCGACAAGGATGGCCGCGCCCAGGTGCTGGTACGTAATGAAGGGTTGAATGTGATTGCCGCACAGGTGGAGATTGCGCTCAAGGACAACGCTGACGTGGCCACCCGAGGGCTGTTCACTTCGCTGACCTTCCTCGGCGAACCGCACCACGAATAAACACCGAAACTCAAAGTTGGCACCATCAATGTGGGAGCGGGCTTGCTCGCGAAGGCGGAGTGTCAGTCACCGGATGTATTGACTGATCCACCACATTCGCGAGCAAGCCCGCTCCCACATTTAGCCTGTGTTTGGCTTGATTAGAGTGACAACGGCGCCCGCTCGCACAGCGTATTAAGCGCCACCGCCCACTGCGGGTCATCGTTCAAGCACGGCACCAGCACCAACTCCTCGCCCCCTGCCTCGCGGAACTGCTCCAGACCGCGATCGCCAATTTCCTCCAGGGTCTCGATGCAGTCGGCGACAAACGCCGGGCACATCACCAGCAGCTTTTTCACGCCTTGCCCGGCCAAGGCTTCCAGGCGGGCTTCGGTGTAGGGTTCGATCCACTTGGCGCGGCCCAGCCGTGACTGGAACGCCACCGACCACTTGCCCTCCGGCAATCCCATGCGCGCGGCAAAGTCGCGCGCCACGCTGAAGCACTGGGCGCGGTAGCAGGTGGCAAGCACCTCGGGCGAAGCGTTCTTGCAGCAGTCAGCATCCTTGAAGCAATGCTGGCCTGTGGGGTCGAGTTTTTTCAGATGGCGCTCAGGCAACCCATGGAAGCTCAGCAACAAGTGATCGAATGCCTGCGCCACGTACGGCCGGGCGCTGGCGACCAAGGCGTCGAGGTATTCCGGCTGATCGTAGAACGGCTGCAAGATAGAAAACTGCACATTGAGCTTCTTGTCGCGGACCACACGCTTGGCTTCTTCGATCACCGTGGTCACGGTGCTGTCAGCGAACTGCGGATACAACGGCGCCAGGGTGACTTTTTGAATGCCTTGAGCCGCGAGGCGCGTGAGGGTGGTTTCAAGCGACGGCTCGCCGTAGCGCATCGCCAACTCCACCGGGCCGTGGGTCCACTGCTGGGTCATTTGCGCTTGCAAGCGACGGCTCAGGACCACAAGCGGCGAACCTTCTTCCCACCAGATCGAGGCGTAGGCATGCGCCGATTGCTCAGGGCGCTTGATCAGGATCAGCGACACCAGCAAGCGCCGCACCGGCCACGGCAGGTCGATCACGTAAGGGTCCATCAGGAACTGATTAAGGTAGCTGCGCACATCGGCCACCGAAGTGGATGCCGGTGAACCCAGATTGACCAGTAACAACGCGTGATCCGTCATGCAACATCCTATGGCTAGAGGCGGCTGGATAAATCTTCCAGGGCCGCGTGCAACTCAGTGAACTGAAAAGTGAAGCCGGCGGCCAGCAACCGTTCGGGAACGGCCTTCTGCCCGCCCAACAGCAGCCCGGACAACTCGCCCAGGCCGACCTTCAAGGCAAACGCGGGCATCGGCATGAACGCCGGGCGGTGCAGCACCTGGCCCAGGGTTTTGGCGAACTCGCGATTACGTACCGGGTGTGGCGCGCAGGCATTATAAGGACCGCTGGCATCGCCGTTGTGCAGAAGAAAATCAATCAGGGCGATTTGATCTTTGATATGGACCCACGGCATCCACTGCCGACCATTGCCGATCGGCCCGCCCAGCCCCAGTTTGAATGGCAGCAGCAGCCGCGACAAAAAGCCGCCCTTGGCCGACAACACCAGGCCCGTTCGCACCAGCACCACGCGGGTGCCGAAGGCTTCGGCGCGCAACGCGGTTTCTTCCCAGGCAATGCACAACTGGCTGGGGAAATCGTCCTGCACCGGGCCGCTGGCTTCGGTCAGTTCGCGCTCGCCACCGTCGCCGTACCAGCCCACTGCAGAACCGGAAATCAACACCGCCGGCTTTTGCGCCAGGCCTTGCATCCAAGCCAGCAAGGTCTCGGTGTGGCTGATGCGGCTGCTCCACAGCAATGCCTTGCGCTTTTTGGTCCACGGGCGATCGGCAATCGGCGCGCCGGCCAGGTTGACCACCGCATCCACCGTGCCGATCACGTCCTGCAAGCGGCCAACACCGAGCACCTCGGCACCGCACCATTTGGCCACGGTATCCGGCTCACGGCTCCACACCGTCAAGCGATGCCCCTGGGCCAGCCAGTGCAGGCAGAGTTGGCGACCGATCAAGCCCGTACCGCCGGTCAGCAAAATATGCATGGGTTTCTCCTCATGTAACGTTTGCCGCCCATCGCTAGTCTATTTTATAAGCAGGGATCTTTTGTAATTGGGCGTTACGTTGGTTTCAGAGGCCAATTCAAGCCTCACCCTTAACCCCTCACCTTTAACAATAGGTCACGCCGTTAGAACAGGTACGCCAAAACTTATACCAAAAAACAATATTGTACAGCTATGGGTGTCGGCGTAGTCTGTACTCAAAGGTAAAACGAGGCCCCCCATGACTGTTCCCATCGCGATCATCGGCACCGGCATCGCCGGTCTTTCCGCCGCCCGAGCGTTACGAGACGCGGGGCACGTTGTACAACTCTTCGATAAAAGCCGTGGCAGTGGCGGCCGCATGTCCAGCAAGCGCAGCGATGCCGGTGCCTTGGACATGGGCGCGCAATACTTCACGGCCCGCGACCGGCGCTTCGTCAACGAAGTGCAGCGCTGGCAAAGCAACGGCTGGGCCGAACAGTGGAAACCGCAGTTGTACAACTTCAAGTCCGGCCAGCTTACGCCCTCCCCCGACGAGCAGATCCGCTGGGTCGGCACGCCGCGCATGAGCGCTATTACCCGCGCGCTGCTTGATGACTTGCCGGTGGAGTTCGGTTGCCGCATCACCGAAGTGTTCCAAGGCAAACAGCACTGGAACCTGCTGGACGCCGACGGTGGCAATCATGGCCCGTTCAGCCACGTGGTGATTGCCACGCCGGCGCCCCAGGCCACCGCCCTGCTGGCTGCCGCGCCCAAGCTTGCAAGCGCCGCCGCCGGGGTGAAAATGGACCCGACCTGGGCCGTCGCCCTCGCCTTCGACACACCGCTGGATACGCCGATGCAAGGCTGCTTTGTGCAAGACAGCCCGCTCGACTGGCTGGCGCGCAACCGGAGCAAACCCGGGCGCGACGCCACCCTCGACACCTGGGTGCTGCACGCCACCAGCGCCTGGAGCAAGGCCAACCTCGACCTGCCCAAAGAGGCAGTGATCGAACACCTGCACGGCGCCTTCGCCGAACTGCTGCACAGCGCCATGCCCGCGCCGTCCTTCAGCCTGGCCCATCGCTGGCTCTACGCCAGGCCGTCGGAGCGGCATGAATTCGGTGTGTTGGCCGACGCCGACCTGGGCTTGTACGTGTGTGGTGACTGGTGCCTGTCCGGGCGGGTCGAAGGCGCGTGGCTCAGCGGCCAGGAAGCCGCACGCCGCCTGATCGAACACCTGCAATGAACCGTCTCAACCCGACGAAATTGCTGTTGTCGAAGTGGACAGCAGCACGCCCGCGCAACAAGGAAAAACACTTTTTGGTCACCGAGTTGTTTCGTGATGACGAAGGCACCGTGCTCGAAATCGAACTGCAAGCGGTCATGACCCGCCGCGCCGAACGCCTCCCGTGGCAAACCCTGCAAAATGCCGAAGACTGGCACATGGGCTGGAAATAGCGGGCGCTGAAAAAACTTATACAAATAATTTGACTTGTACAGCATCAAACCTATGATGAGATTTAGTTGTACAGAATTATAAATCTGTACAGGAATTTCGCAGAGGGTTGAGCATGTCCAGCAGCGCAAAACCGAAGATCGCTATCAGTGCCTGCCTACTCGGCGAGAACGTGCGCTTCAACGGCGGACACAAACAATCCCTGCTGTGCAGCCAAACCCTCGCCGACTATTTCGACTTCGTGCCGTTGTGCCCCGAAGTCGCAATTGGCCTGGGCATCCCCCGCGAACCGATTCGCCTGGTGGGCGACCCTGCTCATCCGCAGGCCGTCGGCACCGTGCACCGTGAACTCAATGTGACCCAGCCCCTGGACGATTACGGCCAGCAGATGGCGGTGGAACACACAGACCTGTGCGGCTATATCTTCATGCAAAAGTCGCCGTCGTGCGGGCTGGAGCGGGTCAAGGTCTATCGCGACAACGGCACGCCCGTCGATGGCGGCGGGCGCGGCATTTATGCCCAGGCGTTTTGCGCACGCCACCCCAACCTGCCGGTGGAAGAAGACGGCCGGCTGAATGACCCGGTGCTGCGCGAGAACTTCCTCACCCGCGTGTTTGTGTACGCCAGCTGGCAACAATTGCTGGCTGAAGGCATCACCCGTCACCGCCTGTTGGCGTTCCACGCGCGCTACAAATACCTGCTGATGGCCCACAGCCCCGTGCATTACAAAAGCCTTGGCCACCTGCTGGGCAGCATGGGCAAGGGCATCAACCTGGATGAACTGGCCGCCGGCTATTTCAGCGAGTTGATGAGCGGCCTGAAAAAATGCGCCACCCGCGGCACCCACACCAATGTGCTGCAACACATCAGTGGCTACCTCAAGCAGGCCATCAGCGCCGATGACAAGCAGGAAATGCAAACCGTCATCGGCCAATACCGCACCGGCATCGTGCCGCTGGTGGTGCCGCTGACCTTGCTCAAACATCACTTTCGCCAACACCCGGACCGCTACATCGCGCAGCAGGCCTACTTGCAGCCGCATCCGGAAAACCTCAGCCTGCGTAATGCGATCTAGACCATGACACCTGCCCTGCAAGACGACCCTGTCGAAGACATCGCCCAAGCCATCGAAGACGGCTGGCTGCCGATTCGCGAAGTGGCGCGCCAGACCGGCGTCAACGCCGTGACCCTGCGTGCCTGGGAGCGCCGTTATGGTTTGATCGTGCCCCAGCGCACACCCAAGGGCCATCGGCTGTTCAGCGCCGAACATGTGCAACGCATCCACACCATTCTGACCTGGCTCAACCGTGGCGTGCCGGTCAGCCAGGTCAAAGGCTTGATCGATTCCGCCCAGGCCAGCCCCGACAGCGTCGAAAATGAATGGCATGTGCTGCGGCATAAACTGCTCACCGCAATCAGCGAACTGGCCGAACGCCGGGTCGACGACCTGTTCAACCAGGCTATGGCGCTGTACCCGCCGCGCACCTTGTGTGAGCAGTTGATGCTGCCGCTGCTCACCGCGCTGGAGCAACGCTGGCAGGGCCAGTTCGGCGCACAAATGGAGCGGGTGTTTTTTCTGTCCTGGCTGCGCAGCAAGTTCGGCGCGCGCATTTACCACAACAACCGCCAGCTCCAGGGCGCACCGTTGCTGCTGGTCAACCAGTCCGACGTGCCGCTGGAGCCGCACCTGTGGCTCAGCGCCTGGCTGGCCAGCAGTGCCGACTGCCCCGTGGAGGTTTTTGATTGGCCTTTGCCGACCGGCGAATTGGCCCTGGCCGTGGAACACCTGCAACCGCGTGCGGTGCTGCTGTATTCAAGCAAAGCCCTCCACCTGTCGGCACTCAGCAAACTTTTAGGCGGCATCAATTGCCCAATTTTGATTGCCGGACCAACGGTATGCATCCACCAGGACGAGTTAGCCGTATTAACCCGTGACACTCCTGAATTGTTCGTGGCCGAAGACCCGTTGTCGGCCCACCAGTTATTGATCCAGCGTGGAATTGTCTAAATGCATTTGATCTGGTTGCGCACCGACTTGCGCCTGCACGACAACACCGCCCTCGCCGCCGCCTGCCAGCGCGGCCCGGTTGTCGCCGTGTACCTGATCACGCCGCAGCAATGGCTGGACCATGATGATGCGCCCTGCAAAGTCGATTTCTGGCTGCGCAACCTCAAACACTTGAGCCAGGCCCTTGGCGAACTGAACATTCCCTTGCTGATTCGCACCGCCGACACCTGGGACCAGGCGCCCGCCGTGCTGGGCAAACTGTGCCGGGAACTGTCGGTGGACTCGGTGCACATCAACGAGGAATACGGCATTCATGAGAGCCGTCGCGATGTGGCCGTGGCTAAAGCTCTGGAGGCTGACGGGGTGACGTTCCACAGTTACCTCGACCAGCTGTTTTTCCAACCTGGCAGCGTGCTGACCAAAACCGGCACTTACTTCCAGGTATTCAGTCAATTCCGCAAAGTCTGCTACAACCGCCTGCACAGCGCCTTGCCGCGCCTGGTGGCGACGCCGCAACAACAGGCACCGCTGGATGTGCACCGCGACGCCATCCCGGATCAGGTCGAAGGTTTCGAAACACCCAGCGACACCTTGCGCGCCCTCTGGCCGGCGGGTGAGGAAGAAGCCCGGCGTCGCCTCGACACCTTCGCCGACCAACAGATCAGCTACTACAAAGACGAACGCGACTTCCCGGCCAAACCCGGCACCAGCCAGCTCTCGGCCTACCTCGCCGCCGGTGTGGTTTCACCACGCCAGTGCCTGCACGCCGCCCTGCAAACCAACCAGGGCGAGTTCGAAAGCGGCGATATCGGCGCCATCACCTGGATCAACGAGTTGCTGTGGCGCGAGTTCTACAAACACATTCTGGTCGGTTACCCACGGGTCTCGCGCCACCGTGCGTTCCGCCCCGAAACCGAGGCGCTGGCCTGGCGCGATGCGCCCAAGGACTTGGCCGCCTGGCAACAAGGGCGCACCGGCCTGCCGATTATTGACGCGGCCATGCGCCAACTGCTGGAAACCGGTTGGATGCACAACCGCCTGCGCATGGTGGTGGCGATGTTTTTGACCAAGAACCTGCTGATCGACTGGCGCGAAGGTGAGCGCTTCTTTATGCGCCACTTGATCGACGGCGACCTGGCCGCCAATAACGGCGGCTGGCAGTGGAGCTCGTCCACCGGCACCGACTCGGCGCCGTATTTCCGGATTTTCAGCCCGTTGAGCCAGTCGCAAAAGTTCGACAGCGAAGGGGTGTTCATCAAGCACTGGCTACCGGAGCTGGCGGCGCTGAACAAGAAGGAAGTGCACAACCCCGAAGCCGCCGGTGGCCTGTTCGGCGTGGCAGATTACCCACGCTCGATTGTCGACCTGAAAAAATCCCGCGAGCGTGCACTCGCCGCCTTTCGCAACCTGCCTTCACGCCAGGAGGTCGCCGAACATGAGTGACTTCCTGCAGCGGTTCGCCCAGGCCTTTACCACCCTGGACAAGCACAACCTGCACCTGCTCGACAGCTTGTACAGCCAGGACATCGCCTTCACCGATCCGCTGCACGAAGTGCACGGGCTGCCCGCTTTGCGCAGTTACTTCGCCCAGATGTACAGCAACATCAGCCAGTTGCGTTTTGACTTCCACGGATTCGACCAGGTCGCCGAAGGTGAAGGCTACCTGCGCTGGAAAATGAGCTTTTGCCACCCGCGCCTGGCCAGTGGCAAGGTGATCCGGGTGGAAGGTTGCTCGCACCTGATGTGGCGCGACAAGGTCTACCGCCATCGCGATTATTTCGATGCGGGCGCGTTGCTCTATGAACACCTGCCGGTAGTCGGCCCTGTGGTCAGTTGGCTAAAAAGGAGAATGGGATGAGCCTTGTACCGCCCCGCCGTTATTGGTTGACCGGTGCCAGCAGTGGCATCGGTGCCGCGCTGGCCGTCGAACTGCTCAACAGTGGCGCGCATGTGGCGCTCAGCTCGCGCAGCAAAGGCCCGCTTGAAGCGTTCGCCCTGCGTTACCCAGGCCAAGTGCTGGTGGTGGCCGGCGACCTGACCGACAGCCAGACCGTGCGCGAGATCGGCGAACACATCGGCGAGGTCTGGGGTTCATTGGATACGGTGATCCTCAACGCCGGCACCTGTGAGTATGTCGACGCCCGGCAATTCGATTCCTCCATCGTCGAGCACGTGGTGCGCACCAACCTGCTTGCCAGCAGCTATTGCATCGAAGCTGCACTGCCGCTGTTGCGCAAAGGGCTCACCCCACATCTGGTGGGCGTCGCCAGCGCCGTGACCTACCTGCCAATGCCACGCGCCGAAGCCTATGGCGCGTCCAAGGCCGGGCTGCGTTACCTGTTCGAATCGCTGCGCATCAGCCTGTCGCCGGAGAACATCGACGTCACGGTGATCAGCCCGGGCTTTGTCGACACCCCACTGACCGAACGCAATGATTTCCCGATGCCGCTGAGCTGGTCCGCCGAGAAGGCTGCCAGGCATATCTTCGCCAAGCTGGAAAAACGCCCGCTGGAAATCGCCTTCCCGGCGATGTTTATCGCCACCCTGTGGCCATTGTCGAAGCTGCCCAACCGCGCGCAACTGATTATCGGCAAACGCATGCTGCGCAGCCCGCCACCGAAGAAGGACGACCTGTGAAGATCGCCATCATCGGCAGCGGTATCGCCGGGCTGACCAGCGCTTACCTGCTCAGCCGGCGCCACGACATCACGCTGTTTGAGGCGGGCGAGCGCATTGGCGGGCATACCCACACCGTCAATGTCACAGTTGAAGGTCAAAGCTATGCCGTGGACACCGGTTTCATCGTGTTCAACGACTGGACCTACCCCAATTTCATCCGCCTGCTCGGGCAGATCGGCGTGACCTTCAAGCCCACCGAAATGAGCTTCTCGGTGTGCGACGAGAACGCCGGTTTCGAATACAACGGCAATAACCTCAACAGCCTGTTTGCCCAGCGCCGCAATATTCTCTCGCCGGGATTCTGGGGCATGTTGCGCGACATTCTGCGCTTTAACCGCCAGGCACCGCTGGACCTGCAAGAGCAACGCATCAGTGCCGACATGACCCTGGGCGATTACCTGGAAGCCGGTGGATACGGCCCACGCTTTATCCGCCATTACATCGTGCCGATGGGCGCGGCGATCTGGTCGATGTCCCTGGCGGACATGCTCGGTTTCCCGTTGCAGTTCTTTGTGCGGTTTTTCAAGAACCACGGCTTGTTGTCGGTGAACAATCGGCCGCAATGGTGTGTGATCGAAGGCGGTTCAAGCAGCTACATCGAACCGCTGACCCGCAGTTTTCGCGAGCAGATCCGTCTCAATTGCCCTGTGGATAAAGTCGAACGCACAGACGAGGGCGTGATTATCCACAGCCCCGCCGGCAGCGAGCGCTTTGACCGCGTGGTGTTTGCCTGTCACAGCGACCAGGCCTTGGCGTTACTGGCCGACCCGAGCCAGGCCGAGCAAGACATTCTCGGTGCCCTGCCCTACGCCGACAATGACGTGGTGCTGCACACCGACACGCGCCTGCTGCCCGAGCGCAAACTGGCCTGGGCCAGCTGGAATTATCGCCTGAGCGGCACCGCGCAAACCCAGGCGGCCGTCACTTACGACATGAACATCCTGCAAGGCATCCACAGCGACACCACTTTTTGCGTCAGCCTCAACCAGACGCCGATGATCAACCCGCTGAAGATCCTTGCGCGCTACACCTATGCGCATCCGCAATACAGCCTGGCAGCGGTGGCGGCACAAAACCGCTGGGAAGAATTACACGGCGCGCGCCACACCTTTTACTGTGGCGCCTACTGGGCCAACGGCTTTCATGAAGACGGCGTGACCAGCGCATTGCGCGTGGCCCAGGCCTTTGGCGAAACCCTATGAACAGCGCCCTGTACAGCGGCTGGATCGCCCATCGCCGGTTTGCGCCCAAGGCCCACGCCTTTCGCTACCGCATTGGCCTGCTGTACCTGGACTTGAGCGAACAAGACGAAGTGCTCGGGCTCTCGCCCCTGGCCGGCAACAGCCGGCTGGCGCCCTTCGGCTTTCGCCAGCAGGACTACCTGCGTGAATTTACGCGTCACGGCATCAGCTTGAGCGATGCCGTGCGCCAGGAAGTCGGCAAGGCTCTGGGGCGCGAGCCCCGGGGCGTTATCTGCCTACTGACCCAGGCCCGCAGTTGGGGCCTGGCTTTTAACCCGGTGAGTTTCTTCTACTGCTTCGAGGCCGATGGGCAATTGGCCGCGATCCTGTGTGAAGTGACCAACACCCCGTGGCGCGAGCGCTACCACTATGTGCTGCCGGCCCAGGCGCTCGGCGCCGAGGAACACCAGCACTTCGCCGTGGCCAAGGCGTTCCATGTGTCGCCGTTTTTACCCCGCGACCTGGAATACCGCATGAGCTTCAGCCCGCCGGCCGACAGGCTCGGCGTGCACATGGCTGATTGGCAGGGCACGCAAAAAGTCTTCGACGCCACCTTGAGCCTGCAAAAAGAAGCGCTGACCCGCGCCAGCCTGCATCGCTACTTGTGGCGCTTTCCGTGGATGACCGCCAAGACCTGCCTGGCGATTTACTGGCAAGCCATTCGCCTTTTGCTCAAACGCACACCGATTTTTTCCCATCAGGCCGCCGATGGCGCCTCTCGCACCGCAGTCGGGTATACCAAGGATCGCCGCCATGAAATCCCCTAGCTTATCGGTCAAGACCAACCGCCTGAACGTCAACGGCGTGACCAGTGCGCTGTTGCGCAAAGGTGTACTGCGCCAGCTCAGCCAACTGCGCCACGGCCAACTGGTGGTGATCGAAGACGGTGAACGCCAAGTGTTCGGCGCACGCGAAGCGCATCTGTTGGGCGAAATCCAGGTCCACGATTCGGCAGTCTGGGGCCTGGTGGCGGCCAATGGTTCGATCGGCGCCGGCGAGGCGTTTATCCACGGTTACTGGAGCAGCCCGGACCTCACCGCCGTGGTGCGCGTGATGGTCAGCAACCTGGATGTGCTCGATGCCATGGAAGGCGGCCTGGCGCGCTTGGCGCGACCCTTCACCCAAGGCCTGCACTGGCTTAACCGCAACACCCGCAAGGGCTCGCAGAAAAATATCGCCGCCCACTATGACCTGGGCAACGACTTGTTCGAGGAATTCCTCGACCCGACCATGATGTATTCGGCGGCGCAGTTTCTGACCCCCGACGACAGCCTGGAACAGGCGCAACTGAACAAACTGGAACGCATCTGCCAGAAGCTCGCGCTCAAACCCACCGACCATTTGCTCGAAATCGGCACCGGCTGGGGCAGCATGGCGCTGTATGCGGCGCAGCACTATGGCTGCAAGGTCACCACCACGACCTTGTCCAAAGAGCAGTTCGCCTACACCGAAAAACGCATCGAGGCCTTGGGGCTCAAGGAGCAGGTAACGCTGCTGCTGCAGGACTACCGCGACCTGACGGGCCAGTACGACAAACTGGTGTCCATCGAGATGATCGAAGCGGTGGGCCATCGCTTTCTGCCGACCTACTTCAAGCAATGCGCGCACCTGCTCAACAGCGACGGGCTGATGCTGCTGCAAGCCATCACTATTCGTGAACAGCGTTATGAGAAGGCCAAAAACAGCGTCGACTTTATCCAGCGCTATATTTTCCCCGGCGGCGCCCTGCCCTCTGTGCAGAACATGCTGCAGATCGTCAGCCGCGACACCGACATGAACCTGCTGCACATGGAAGACTTCGGCTTGCACTACGCGCGCACCCTGCGCCTGTGGCATGAGAACTTCCGTCGCGCCCATGGTCGTCTTGCCGAGTTGGGCTACGATGAGTACTTCCTGCGCCTGTGGGAATTTTACTTGTGCTACTGCGAAGGCGGGTTTATGGAGCGAACGATCGGTACCGCGCAGCTGCTGCTGGCCAAGCCTGCGGCGATCAACCCGCCGTTGCTCGGGCGTTTCAATGCTTAAAACCCTGGCCAATGCCGTGCTGTTCCAGTGCGGCTGGTTTGCCTGTGTGCTGGGCGGTGACAGCCGCTGGTTGTGGGTGGGCGCGGGCGTGCTGGCCATCCACCTGCTGTGGACAAGTTCATGGTCGGAAGAAGGCCACGTGATCCTGGCCGTGACCCTGTTGGGCACCGTGGTTGATACCTTGTTGCGCACCTTTGGCGTGTTTCACTTCGGTTTTCCAGGGCCGCTGATTCCCTTCTGGCTGATCATGCTCTGGGCACTGCTCGCCACCACACTGCGCCATTGCCTGGCCTGGAGTGCACAACCCTGGTGGCGCGCCAGCCTGTTGGGGGCGGTGGGTGGGCCACTGTCTTATTACGCCGGCAGCCAATTGGCCGGTGTGCGTTTGGGCTACGACACAACGCTGACGCTGATCGGCCTGGCGTTGCTCTGGGCGCTGGTGTTCCCGGTATTGCACTGGGTGGCACGGCAGCTTGGGCACTGACGTCCGTCAGAGCATTCATACGCAAGCAACGCGCTTGCCTTACACTGCGCGCCTATGACCAACATCCCCCACACACAAATCACCGAACCCGCCGTCACCTGCTCGACGTGCGCAGCCTGCTGCTGCCAGCTGGAAGTCATGCTGATCACCGACACCGGCGTGCCGGAGCGCTATATCGATACCGACGATTGGGGCGGTGAAGTGATGCTGCGCCTGGATGACGGCTGGTGCGCGGCCCTGGATCGGGACACGATGATGTGCACGATTTACGAGCGGCGGCCGTTGATCTGTCGGGAATTCGAGATGGGTGCGCCGGAGTGCCTTGAAGAGCGCCAGGGCATTGCGACGGCGTATCGCTGAGCCCAAGACTGATGAAGATCATAATGTGGGAGCGGGCTTGCTCGCGAAAGCGCAGTGTCAGTCGATGCATCAGGCGTCTGACACACCGTCTTCGCGAGCAAGCCCGCTCCCACATTTTGACTGTATTCCAAGTCAAGCTATGTGGGAGCTGGCTTGCGCAGGCTTGGGAGTTACAACGGGTAGGTGTAGTGCAACGAGTAGCTCTCTACGCCGTCGTTATTGCTGCTGATGCCCGCATTGGAATAGTGCGTGGCACGAATGCCCACTTCATGCCCGCCGGCAAAGCGCAAACCAAAGCCCAGGCGGTCTTCGAACTGGAAGGCCTGGCCGATGTTGTTGTCTTCAACCCGCGTGCGTGAAAACACCGCCACACCGATACCCGCTTCGATGTAAGGCTTGACCTTCTCCCCGGCAAACTCATACACAAACACCGGCGAGAACGACAGGCTGCTGACACTCGCGCGTTTGTCGCCGTCCCAGTAGGTGTAAGCGCCACTCCAATAGCCGGTCAGTCGGCCCGTATCACTCTGCCACCAGCTTTTATCCCAATCCGACGTCAGCCCCAACCGATAGGTCAAGGTCGAATCGCTGGTCCCCCCCACCCCAAATTCCAGGCCGGCGGCCTGAGCCGAAACTGAGTGTCCCACCACCGCGGCCGCAATCGCAGCCAAACAGAACAAGCGCTTCATAAGAGCACATCCTTTGAGATCGAAGTTGTAGGGTTTGTACAGGCTAACGCTATAGAAGCTTGCGCGATGCCAGAAGTTCAGCTTCCAACCGCGATGTTTCACGAATTTTTCACAAGCCAAAATTACGCACAACGCCAGAAGATTTCCAGAGTGTCGGTAGGATATTTCTTAGGTGATCGACGTCGCCGCTGGTCCAGAACTGCGCTGGCTCAGGATTGCCAGGCGACAGCAGGTCACGCTCGCCCAACAGACGCTTGAGCTGGCGGGCCACGGCAGCGCCGGTGTCGATCAGGACGATGCTGGGGGGAAGCATCTGTGCCAGAAGCGGCTTGAGGAAGGGATAGTGGGTGCAGCCGAGGATGATGGTGTCGCAACCTGCGTTGAGCAGCGGGGTGACATAGCCCTGCAACAACTGGCGCAGTGCGGCACTGTTGAGGTCGCCGGTTTCGATCAGTTCAACCAACCCCGGACACGGCTGGGTAATCACCCGCACATCGGTGGCGAAGCGATCGAGCAGCGCGGCGAACCTGGCGCTTTGCAGGGTGCCGGTGGTGGCCAGCACGCCGACCACGCCGCTGCGGGTGGCGGCCGCCGCCGGTTTGACAGCAGGTTCCATGCCCACCAGGGGCCAGTCGGGATAGTCCTGGCGCAAATCAGCCACGGCGGCGACGGTTGCGGTATTGCAGGCAATCACAAAGGCTTTGGCGCCTTTTTCGCGGAAAAACCCGGCGACCAAACGGCTACGTTCAAGAATGAACGCCGGGGATTTTTCACCGTAGGGGATGTGCCCGCCGTCAGCCACGTATAACAACGACTCATGGGGCAACAGTTGCTGAATTTCATCCAGCACCGACAGGCCGCCGACGCCGGAATCGAACACACCGATGGGCGCGTCCTTAACCATGGGCCGTCCCGCAAACGCTGCAGCCGGGGTCGCGCTTGACGCGCAGCTCGCGAAAACGCGTGGTCAAGGCATCGATCAACAGCAAACGCCCCACTAGGGGCTCACCAAAACCTGCCAGCAACTTCAAGGCTTCCAGTGCTTGCAGGCTACCAACCAGCCCGACCAACGGGCCGATCACACCGGCTTCGCTGCAGGTCAGCTCGGTGTCGCTGCCGTGCCCATATAAACAGTGGTAGCACGGGCTCTCGGCGCGCCGTGGGTCGAACACCGACAATTGGCCTTCCAGGCGAATGGCCGCGCCGCTGACCAAAGGCTTGCCCGCTGCAACGCAAGCGGCGTTTACGGCCTCACGGGTAGAGAAGTTGTCGCTGCAATCGAGTACCACATCGACCGCCGCCACTGCGGCGGCGAGTGAATCGGCATCCAGCGCAGTGCGATGGGCGACCAACGCGATTTCCGGGTTGATGGCGGCCAGACGACGCATGGCCGAATCGACCTTGGTCTGCCCGACGCTGTCGGTATCGTGGATGATCTGGCGTTGCAGGTTGGTCAGGTCGACGGTATCGAAGTCTGCCAGGTGCAACTCACCCACACCGGCGGCGGCCAGGTAAAGCGCGACCGGCGCGCCGAGCCCACCGAGGCCGACGATCAGCGCGCGGGCGTTTTTCAGGCGCAATTGGCCGTCGATGTCGACGTGCTGCAACAGAATCTGTCGGCTATAGCGCAACAGTTCCTGGTCGGTCAGCACGGGCGGCGCCCCAACGTGATGCGTTCGTGACCACCGAGGTCGATGCGGCTGTGGACCTCATCAAAGCCCTCACCCGACAACAAATCACGTACCGCCCCAGCCTGGTCGTAACCGTGTTCGAGCAGCAACCAGCCACCGGCATTCAAGTGGGCCGGGCTCTGGGCGATGATCAACCGCAAATCGTCCAGCCCATCATGGCCTGCCACCAAGGCACTGGCGGGCTCAAAGCGCACATCGCCGGCCACCAGATGGGGATCGTTATCGGCAATGTAAGGCGGGTTGCTGATGATCAAGTCGAAGTGCTGGCCTTGCAACGCGCTGAACCAATGGCTGTTCAACACCGAGGCGTTCTTCAGGTGCAGGCGCTGGCGGTTGCGTTCGGCCAGGGCCACGGCTTCGAGCACACGATCGACCGCAGTGACCTGCCAGGCCGGGCGCTCGCTGGCCAGGGCCAGGGCGATGGCGCCGCTGCCCGTGCCAAGATCAAGAACCCTGGCAGGCGTGGACGGCAGCAATTCCAGCGCGGCCTCTACCAGCAACTCGGTTTCCGGGCGCGGAATCAGCGTGTGCGGTGCGACCTCCAAATCCAGCTTCCAGAAACCCTGCTGCCCGAGGATGTAGGCCACCGGCTCACCCGTGCGACGACGCTGCAGGTAATTGGCAAACGTCAGCGCGTCTTCGCTGCTGACGATTTTTTCCGGCCAGGTGTGCAGGTAGCTGCGCGATTTGCCCAGGGCAGCGGCCAGCAACAGCTCCACATCCAGCCGCGCGGTGGGCGAGTCTGGCAGGTCGGCGGCGCGCAGGAGGCTGGCAATAATGGTCATTTATTCACCTATCGCCGCCAATTGATCAGCCTGGTATTCGGCCAGCAACGGCTCGATTACCGCGTCAACGCCACCGGCGAGAATCTCGTCGAGGGAATACAGGGTGAGGTTGACCCGATGGTCGGTGACCCGGCCCTGGGCAAAGTTGTAGGTGCGAATGCGTTCGGAGCGGTCGCCCGAGCCCACCAGCAACTTGCGCTCGCTGGCAATTGCATTGGCGGCGGCGCTGGTCTGCTGGTCGTTAAGCTTGGCCGACAGCCAGGACATGGCCCGCGCACGGTTTTTGTGCTGGGAACGTTCTTCCTGGCACTCGACCACGATGCCCGACGGCAAGTGGGTAATGCGGATCGCCGAGTCGGTCTTGTTCACGTGCTGACCACCGGCGCCCGACGAGCGGTAGGTGTCGACACGCAAGTCTGCCGGGTTGATCTCGATGGCTTCCTGCTCGTCCGGCTCGGGCAACACGGCCACGGTGCACGCCGAGGTGTGGATACGGCCCTGGGATTCAGTCGCCGGAACCCGCTGCACGCGGTGCGCGCCGGATTCGAATTTGAGCTTGCCGTAGACGTTGTCACCTTCGACCCGCGCGATGACTTCTTTATAGCCGCCGTGTTCGCCTTCGTTCTCGGACAAAATCTCGACACGCCAGCCACGTCGCTCGGCGTAGCGCGAATACATGCGGAACAGGTCGCCGGAGAAGATCGCCGCTTCGTCGCCACCGGTGCCGGCGCGGATTTCGAGGAACACGTTACGTCCGTCGTTCGGGTCTTTGGGCAGCAGCATGCGTTGCAGGTCGCCTTCGAGCTCGACCAGCTTCTCTTTGGCTTCGCGGACTTCTTCCACGGCCATTTCGCGCATGTCCGGGTCGCTGTCTTTGAGCAGCGCCTGGGCGCCCTCGAGGTCGGCCTGCACTTTCATCAGGCTTTTATAGGTGGCCACGATAGGCTCAACTTCGGCGTATTCCTTGGAATAGGCACGGAACTTGGTCTGATCGGAGATGACCTCGCCATCGCCGAGCAAGGCGGTCAGTTCTTCGAAACGGTCCTGGAGCACGTCCAGTTTATTGAGCAGTGACGCTTTCATTGCGGTTTTTTATCCGAAGAGCTATCTGACGCGCCCTCACCGAGGGCAAAGAGTTCCTGGGCCATGGCCAGCGCATCGAGGCGGCCTTCGGCGGTAAGCTTTTTCAACTGAACGCTGGGGGCGTGGAGCAATTTGTTGGTCAAGCCACGCGCCAGTTGCATCAGCACGTCTTCGGCGCTGCTGCCGTTGGCCAGCAAACGCTGGGCCTTGATCAATTCTTCATCACGCAGGCGTTCGCCCTGCTGACGATACGCCTTGAGCACATCGACCGCCGCCAATTCACGCAGGCGCACCATAAAGTCTTCGGCGCCGGTGCTGACCATTTCTTCGGCGGCCTGGGCCGCGCCCTGGCGACTCTTGAGGTTTTCGGCGACCACTTCGTGCAGATCGTCGACGCTGTAGAGGTAAACGTCGTCCAACTCGCCGACTTCAGGCTCGATATCGCGGGGAACGGCGATATCCACCATGAAGATCGGCTTGTGCTTGCGCAGCTTCAATGCACTCTCGACCGCGCCTTTGCCCAGGATCGGCAGTTGGCTGGCGGTGGAGCTGATGACGATATCGCTGCGCACCAGCTCGGCCGGGATGTCCGACAGCAACACAGCATGGGCGCCAAACTGCTCGGCCAGGATGCTGGCGCGCTCCAGGGTGCGGTTGGCGACCACAATACGCTTGACGCCCAGGTCGTGCAGGTGGCGGGCGACCAGGGTGATGGTTTCACCGGCGCCGATCAGCAGCGCCTGGCTGCGCTGCAAGTCACTGAAAATCTGTTTGGCCAGGCTGACGGCGGCGAACGCGACGGACACCGGGTTTTCACCGATGGCGGTGTCGGTGCGCACCTGCTTGGCCGAATTGAACGTGGCCTGGAACAAACGGCCAAGCAACGGGCCGACGGTGCCGGCCTCGCGGGCCACGGCGTAGGCGGATTTCATCTGCCCGAGGATCTGCGGCTCGCCCAACACCAGCGAGTCGAGCCCTGCGGCGACGCGCATCATGTGACGAACTGCCGCATCCTCTTCATGCACATAAGCACTGGCGCGCAGGTCGTCGAGGTCCAAATGGTGATAATCGGCCAGCCAGCGCAGCACCACATCCGCCGAAAGATGTTCCTGCTCTATATAAAGCTCGCTGCGATTGCAGGTCGAAAGGATCGCAGCTTCGCGGCTGTCGGTGAGCCGGCAGAGCTGCTGCAAGGCCTCAACCAACTGCTCTGGCGTAAACGCCACGCGCTCGCGCACGTCTACGGTTGCAGTCTTGTGGTTAATACCGAGTGCGAGGAAGGCCATTCAATATCGCTGATGATGTCGGGAAGCCGACAATTGTCCTACTTCGAAAGATCCAGAACAACCACCGTCGTCTATTGTCCTAGTAGCTTGTGCCTATAAAGGCGCCCACTGAGACTCGGTTATGTTTGGCCGAAGGCTTGTGTCATGATGATCCGACCGCAGGTTAGTCGTCCTCTTCCTATATGAATAGATCTTCCGCGTTGCTCCTTGCTTTTGTCTTCCTCAGCGGCTGCCAGGCCTTGGCACCCGTGTCGCCGGACGGTACGCCGCCGGTCGAAGACAGCACCCCAGCCCCTGAAAAGCCCAAGGTTTACTCCTCGTTCAATGAAGAAACGATCTATAGCCTGCTGACCGCCGAACTCGCCGGCCAGCGCAATCGTTTCGATATTGCCCTGGATAACTACGTGACCCAGGCCATCAATACCCAGGACCCGGGCATTTCGGAGCGTGCGTTTCGCATCGCCGAATACCTGGGGGCTGACCAGGCCGCGCTGGACACCTCGCTGATCTGGGCGAAAAACGCCCCGGACGACCTGGAAGCGCAACGCGCGGCGGCTGTGCAACTGGCCCGCGCCGGGCGTTATGACGACTCCATGGTCTATATGGAGAAAGTCCTGCAGGGCAAGGGCGACACGCATTTCGACTTCCTCGCGCTGTCGGCGGCCGACACCGACCAGGACACGCGCAATGGCTTGATGAAAAGTTTTGACCGCCTGCTGCAAAAACATCCGAAGAACAGCCAGCTGATTTTCGGCAAAGCCTTGCTGCTGCAACAGGATGACGAAGCCGACGCCGCCCTCAAGCTGCTGGAGCAGAACCCGCCGGAAGACGGCGAGATCGCCCCGATTCTGCTGCGCGCACGCTTGCTGCAAAACCTCAATCGCGGCAAGGAAGCGATTCCACTGCTGGAAAAAAGCATCAAGAAGTATCCGGGCGACAAGCGTTTGCTGCTGACCTATGCGCGCATGCTGGTTGAGCAAGACCGCATGGAAGACGCCAAAGTGCAGTTTGCCAACCTGGTCCAGCAATACCCTGACGACGACGAGTTGCGTTATTCGCTGGCGCTGGTGTGCCTGGAAGCCAAGGCCTGGGACGAGGCCAAGGGTTACCTGGAGGAGCTGATCGAGCGCGAAAGCCATGTGGATTCGGCGCACCTGAACCTCGGCCGCATCGCTGAAGAACGCAACGACCCGCAGGCTGCACTGCTTGAATACGCCCAGGTCGGCCCCGGCAATGACTACCTGCCGGCCCAGTTGCGTCAGGCCGATATCCTGATGAGCAACGGCCGCACCGACGAAGCCGAAAAACGCCTGGCGGCGGCACGCGCTGCCGAGCCGGACTATGCGATCCAGCTGTACCTGATCCAGGCCGAGACGCTGTCGGCCAACAAGCAGGGCGAACGCGCCTGGAAATTGCTGCAACAAGCCTTGCTGCAATACCCCGACGATTTGAACCTGCTGTATACCCGCGCCATGCAGGCGGAAAAACGCAATGACCTGGCGCAGATGGAAAAAGACCTGCGCCTGATCATCAAGCGCGACCCGGACAACGCCATGGCGCTCAACGCCCTGGGCTACACCCTGTCGGACCGCACCACGCGCTACGCCGAAGCCAAGGTGCTGATCGAACAAGCCCACAAGCTCAACCCGGAAGACCCGGCCGTGCTCGACAGCCTGGGGTGGGTGAATTACCGCCTGGGCAACCTGGACGAAGCCGAACGCCTGCTGCGCCAGGCACTCGAACGCTTCCCGGATCAGGAAGTGGCCGCTCACCTGGGTGAAGTGCTGTGGGCCAATGGCAAACAGCGCGAAGCGCGACAAATCTGGGAAAAATTCCTCAAGGAACAACCCGAAAGCCCTATCCTGCGCGGCACCATCAAGCGCCTGACCGGATCCGAGACCCTTTAAGCTTATGTTCTTGCGCCACGTTATTGTTTTCAGTTTCATCGCCCTGCTCGCCGGTTGCGCGGGCATTGGCAGCCGCGAATCCGTTGAAGGCCAGGGCAGCCCGGCGCAATGGCAGCAGCACAAGGATCAGCTCAGCAGCATTGACGGCTGGCAGATCGACGGCAAAGTCGGGGTGCGCGCACCAAAAGATTCCGGCAGCGGTACGTTGTTCTGGCTGCAACGCCAGGACTATTACGATATTCGTCTGTCCGGACCACTGGGCCGCGGCGCAGCACGCCTGACCGGCCGACCAGGGCAAGTGAGCCTGGAAGTGGCCAACCAGGGCCGCTATGAGGCAGCCACGCCGGAAGAATTGCTGGAACAGCAGATAGGCTGGAAGCTGCCGGTTTCGCACCTGGTGTGGTGGGTACGCGGCTTGCCCGCGCCGGACAGCAAAAGCCGCCTGAGCCTCAACGGCGACAGCCGCCTGGCCACGCTTGAGCAGGATGGCTGGCAGGTCGAGTACCTGAGCTACGTGGAACAGAATGGCTACTGGCTGCCTGAGCGCATCAAACTGCATGGCACCGACCTTGACGTCACGCTGGTGATCAAGGAATGGCAACCGCGCAAGCTGGGGCAATAACGTGACCTCAGAACGCTTGACGCTGCCCTCTCCGGCCAAACTCAACCTGATGCTGCACATTCTTGGGCGCCGTGAAGACGGCTACCACGAACTGCAGACGCTGTTTCAATTTCTCGATTACGGCGATGAACTGACCTTTGCCGTACGCGACGATGGCGTGATCCAGCTGCACACCGAATTCGAAGGCGTGCCCCACGACAGCAATCTGATTGTCAGGGCGGCGAAAACACTTCAGGCGCAATCCGGTTGCTCGCTCGGTATCGACATCTGGATCGATAAAATTTTGCCCATGGGCGGCGGCATCGGTGGCGGCAGCTCAAATGCCGCGACCACCCTGCTCGGTTTGAATCACTTGTGGCAACTGGGCTGGGACCACGATCGCCTGGCCACGCTGGGCCTGACACTGGGCGCCGACGTGCCGGTTTTCGTGCGTGGGCACGCGGCTTTTGCCGAAGGCGTCGGGGAGAAACTCACCCCGGAATACCCCGAAGAGCCGTGGTATGTCGTGCTTGTTCCGCAAGTATCTGTAAGTACAGCAGAAATTTTTTCAGATCCACTGTTGACACGTAACTCTCCTCCCATTAAAGTGCGCCCCGTTCCCAAGGGAAACAGTCGAAATGACTGCTTACCGGTTGTAGCAAGGCGTTATCCAGAGGTACGTAACGCTTTGAATTTGTTAGGTAAATTTACCGAGGCAAAATTAACCGGAACTGGAAGTTGTGTGTTTGGGGGCTTCCCAAACAAAGCTGAAGCTGATAAAGTCTCGGCCCTTCTTACAGAGACCCTTACAGGGTTTGTAGCAAAGGGAAGCAACGTTTCGATGTTGCATCGCAAGCTGCAAAGTCTGCTCTAAAGGAACCGAGTACTGGGTACTCGTTGCAACAGATACAGGGGCGTCGCCAAGCGGTAAGGCAGCAGGTTTTGATCCTGCCATGCGTTGGTTCGAATCCAGCCGCCCCTGCCATTTTCTAATACTCATCCAGGTTACCCTCAGCCTCTAGGTACTGCGCGTGTCCAAGATGATGGTCTTTACGGGGAACGCCAACCCCGATCTGGCTCGACGTGTCGTACGTCAGCTGCATATCCCTCTCGGTGACATCTCTGTCGGTAAATTCTCCGATGGCGAAATTACAGCCGAGATCAATGAAAACGTCCGCGGTAAAGATGTTTTCATTATTCAGCCGACCTGCGCTCCGACCAACGATAACCTGATGGAACTCGTCGTGATGGCTGATGCCTTCCGCCGCTCCTCAGCGACTCGAATCACAGCTGTAATCCCTTACTTTGGTTATGCCCGTCAGGATCGCCGTCCGCGTTCCGCACGTGTGGCTATCAGCGCGAAAGTCGTGGCTGACATGCTGACCGTGGTAGGTATCGACCGTGTTCTCACGGTTGACCTGCACGCTGACCAAATCCAGGGGTTCTTCGATATTCCGGTAGATAACATCTACGGCTCCCCGGTATTGGTGGATGACATTGAAGACCAGCGCTTTGAAAACCTGATGATCGTGTCCCCGGACATTGGTGGCGTCGTGCGTGCACGGGCTGTTGCCAAATCCCTGGGCGTGGACCTCGGGATCATCGACAAACGCCGTGAGAAAGCCAATCACTCTGAAGTGATGCATATCATCGGTGATGTCGAAGGGCGTACCTGTATTCTGGTTGATGACATGGTCGACACCGCCGGCACCCTGTGCCACGCGGCGAAAGCCTTGAAAGAGCACGGTGCAGCAAAAGTCTTCGCCTACTGCACACACCCTGTGCTGTCGGGCCGAGCGATCGAGAACATCGAGAACTCCATGCTGGACGAACTGGTGGTGACTAACACCATCCCGTTGTCCGCAGCAGCTCAAGCCTGTTCGCGTATCCGTCAACTGGATATCGCACCGGTAGTTGCCGAAGCGGTTCGCCGCATCAGCAACGAAGAATCGATCAGCGCGATGTTCCGATAAGGGTCAAACCTTACGAAACATCCCACTGACGAAAAGCGCCCCGCCCCAGCATTCTGTTGGGGCGGGGCTTTTTTGCCCATATCGCCTTTAGCGCTGGTCGCAAACGCTGGGGCGAATGTGGTTATTTTGGAGATACAACATGAACGATTTTACTCTGAATGCTGAAGCGCGTTCCGACCTGGGGAAAGGTGCGAGCCGCCGCCTGCGTCGTCTCGCAAGCCTGGTTCCAGCTGTAGTTTACGGTGGCGACAAAGCCCCTGAATCCATCAGCATGCTGGCCAAAGAAATCGCCAAACTGCTCGAAAACGATGCTGCTTACAGCCACGTTATCGAACTGAACGTTGGCGGCAAAAAGCAAAACGTGATCATCAAGGCTCTGCAACGTCACCCGGCCAAAGGCCACGTGCTGCACGCTGACTTTGTACGCGTTATTGCCGGTCAGAAACTGACCGCTATCGTTCCAGTTCACTTCGTCGGCGAAGAAGCTCCGGTCAAGAAAGGCGGCGAAGTCTCGCACGTCCTGAACGAAATCGAAGTGACTTGCCTGCCGAAAGACCTGCCTGAGTTCATCGAAGTCGACCTGTCGGCTCTGGAAATCGGCGCCATCATCCACCTGTCCGACCTCAAAGCCCCTAAAGGCGTTGAGTTTGTTGCACTGGCTCACGGTGATGACAAAGCTGTTGCAAACGTTCACGCTCCACGCGTTGCACCAGAAGCTGAAGAAGGCGCTGCAGAGTAATTCACTCTGTATTGCCGGAGCTTGAGGAAACATCGCGGACCGGAACGTAGCGAGAAAGCGGGCGATAACGCGGCGTTTACTCTTGAGTAAATGATCTTTTGTTGTCCACTTTCGCCGCACGCAGGTGTCGGCGATGTTACCCACAACTCCAAAGGAAGGGCCCCTGTCGTGACTGCCATTAAACTGATCGTTGGCCTGGGAAATCCAGGCGCCGAATACGAACAGACCCGGCATAACGCGGGGGCCCTTTTTGTTGAGCGCATCGCCCACGCGCAAGGTGTGAACCTTGTGGCCGATCGCAAGTATTTTGGCCTGACCGGGCGCTTCTCGCACCAGGGTCAGGATGTTCGTCTGCTGATTCCCACCACCTACATGAACCGCAGCGGCCAGGCTGTCGCGGCGCTTGCGGGCTTCTTCCGGATCAAACCCGAAGAAATCCTGGTGGCCCATGACGAACTGGACCTGCCACCCGGTGTTGCCAAGTTCAAGCTCGGCGGCGGGCATGGCGGGCACAACGGCCTGCGCGACATCATCGCGCAGTTGGGTAATCAGAATAATTTTTACCGTCTGCGGCTCGGCATTGGCCACCCAGGCGTTGCCAGTATGGTTTCAAATTTCGTCCTGGGTCGTGCGCCACGCGCCGAACAGGAAAAACTCGATGCCAGCATCGACTTTGCCCTCGGCGTGCTGCCGGATATCTTCGCCGGTGAATGGAACCGCGCGATGAAAAACCTGCACAGCCAGAAGGCCTGACTCTTACCGAGGGGAAACACCATGGGATTCAATTGCGGCATCGTCGGCCTGCCCAACGTCGGCAAATCCACTCTGTTCAACGCCCTGACCAAGTCCGGTATTGCGGCGGAGAACTTTCCCTTCTGCACCATCGAACCCAACAGCGGTATCGTGCCGATGCCGGATCCGCGTCTGGACGCGTTGGCGGCGATCGTCAATCCCAAGCGCATCCTGCCGACCACCATGGAGTTCGTCGACATCGCAGGCCTGGTGGCCGGTGCGTCGAAAGGTGAAGGCCTGGGTAACAAGTTTTTGGCCAACATCCGCGAAACCGATGCCATCGCCCACGTGGTCCGCTGCTTTGAAGACGAGAACGTGATTCACGTCTCCAACAGCGTTGACCCGAAACGCGACATCGAGATCATCGACCTCGAACTGATCTTCGCCGACCTGGACAGCTGCGAGAAGCAACTGCAAAAAGTTGCGCGTAACGCCAAAGGCGGCGACAAGGACGCAGTGGTCCAGAAAGGCCTGCTGGAGCAGTTGATCGCGCACTTCACCGAAGGCAAGCCGGCACGCAGCCTGATGAAGAACATGGGCGTCGACGAGAAAGCCGTGGTCAAAGGCTTCCACCTGCTGACCACCAAGCCTGTGATGTACATCGCCAACGTCGCCGAAGACGGCTTCGAGAACAACCCGCTGCTCGACGTGGTCAAGGCCATCGCCGATGAGGAAGGCGCCATTGTGGTGCCGGTGTGCAACAAGATCGAAGCAGAAATCGCCGAGCTGGATGACGGCGAAGAAAAAGACATGTTCCTCGAGGCCCTGGGCCTGGAAGAGCCTGGCCTGAACCGCGTGATCCGCGCCGGTTACGAAATGCTCAACCTGCAGACCTACTTCACCGCCGGTGTCGAAGAAGTCCGCGCCTGGACCGTCAAGGTCGGCGCCACCGCACCACAGGCCGCCGGCGTGATCCACACCGACTTCGAAAAAGGCTTTATCCGCGCCGAAGTCATCGCCTACAACGACTTCATCCAGTACAAGGGTGAAGCCGGTACCAAGGAAGCCGGTAAATGGCGCTTGGAAGGCAAAGAGTACATCGTCAAGGATGGCGACGTGATGCACTTCCGCTTTAACGTATAAGCGCCATCTGCGGTTTTGCCGCAAACAAAAAGCCGATGCACTGCATCGGCTTTTTTGTGGGCGGTTGTTTGCCCGTCGGTAATTGCCATCTTGTTGTTTATGTGAAAACTTAAGATATTTCCTATTTATTGCGCAAACAGCAGCTCAACCGTTTCGAATGATGTTAAGCGACAAGTTAATGACTTTTCCTACGCATGCCTGGCTTACTCTTACCTGCATACTCGACGAGAAATCTTATACTTTACGCTCTGCCCAAGTACGTTCTGAATAACAGCCTTTTAATCGTAAATAATCACGAGAGTGGAGCACCCATCCGATGTCGGCCGCCGATCACGAAGAACGCGAAACCGATACGCCATTCATTGATGGCTCGGACATTGAAAATACGATCAATAGCACAGCGACACTTAATGTTGACATCTTGTTGCTCGGGGAAACCGGTACCGGCAAAGATACCCTGGCACAACGCGTGCATCGCCTGTCGGGCCGTCGAGGCAACTTTGTTGCTGTCAATTGCGCCGCCATCCCGGAAAGCCTCGCCGAAAGCCAATTGTTCGGCGTTAACAGTGGTGCTTATACCGGGGCTGTGCAGTCACGCGCAGGGTTTATCGAAGCGGCTCACCTGGGTACGTTGTATTTGGATGAAATCGACAGCATGCCGCTTTCGCTTCAAGCCAAGCTATTGCGAATGCTCGAATCACGCGGCGTTGAACGGCTCGGCTCAACACGCTTCATCCCGGTCGACATGCGCGTCATCGCGTCCGCTCAACAATCGCTGCATGACATGGTTGAGCAAGGCAGCTTCAGGCGGGACCTGTATTTTCGCCTGAACGTGATCAACATCAAGCTGCCACCGTTGCGTGACAGACGTGAGCGCATCGTACCGTTGTTTCTGGAGATGATTAAACAAGAGGCAGAGCACTTCAACTGCACAGTCCCTCACCCCACCAGCGAACTGCTCCAGCAGTTGCTGTGCCATCCGTGGCGGGGCAATGTCCGCGAGCTACGCTCCACGGCCAAGCGTTTTGTCCTCGGGCTACCGCCTTTATCGGCATCGACTGGCCAACCTTTGGAACTAAGCCTGAAAGACCGTCTACAGCGTATTGAGAAAACACTCATTGAAGAGTCTCTACATCGTCACACTTACAGCGTGGATTGTGTAGCGTCGGAGTTGGGGGTTGCCAAACGCACCCTCTATTATCGAATGAAGCAGCTGGGTGTTGCACTCAATGCATGCGCACCGTTTCAGGGAGCCCAGTAAGCCATGAAACACATTGAAACAAGTAACCATCAGCCGTTGGAACTGTTTCCACAGGCTTCGCCACTTAGTGTACGAGCGTCGATTATCGAATAATGATGTAGCACGATTAATCGAAAGGCTTATTGCAAATACCTACCAACTTATGAAACCAAAGGTGAAAGTATGAGTTCTCCAATCGGCGGCGGTGGCGGCATGAGCAGCAAAGAGCTTTTTGGTCAAATGAAAGCCCTGACTGAGGAAAAAAACAAAGAAACGCTGGAAATGGCAAAGCTGGATAAAGACGCCTCGATTGCCAGTAAGTGGGGCCAGATAATTAACAAAGTACAATAAGTAGCACAGGCTTTCTCCTGTTTATTAACTCGAGAAAGCCTCCCTATTTTTCTGAGGGAGATGTATATGCGCACAACGCTTGGAAAAGAGCGGGAAATCTATTCAGGTGCCCTTGGGGTTCCCGCCGAAAGAAGCATCGATAGTGCCCACGACGCGCATTTCTTCAACGCGGCACTGGAACAGAACATCACTTACCCGTCGGTTCCCCCCACCCCAGGAAACAGTCGGTCGCTGGTGGACCAATCAGAGCGGTTGAAATCCAACAACGAAAAAATCCCCAAGCTGCTGCGTGAATATTCCAAGACCCATAACGAGCTGAAAATTGCGAATGCCACACAGACCATTATTGAATCAAAAGAAATCCTCAACATCGGCGTCAAGGTCATAAAACACTGCGCTTCGTTCGTTGAGAAAGCCACTAACCTGCAATAGGTAAACCATGCGCCGCTGCCGCTTTATTCTCTTATGGCTCACCCTCTTATCGGTGCTGAGCGGATGCGGTGAAAGCGTCGAACTGCACCGCAAGTTATCCGAGCAGGAAGCCAATGAGGTGATCGCTGAATTGGCAGACAAGCACATTCGGGCACAAAAACAGCTGGAGAAAGACGGCGTGGTCGTTCGCGTGCGCACAGCAGATATTGCTGCCGCCGTCCACACGCTTGCGGCCGCCGGGTTGCCAAAGACTGCACGGTCCACGTTGGGCGACGTCTTTCGCAAGGAAGGTGTCATTTCTACACCACTTGAGGAACGTGCCCGCTATATCTATGCGTTATCCCAGGAGCTGGAAGCGACCTTGTCCAATATCGACGGGGTTCTCGTGGCCAGGGTACACGTGGTATTGCCTGAGCGGGTCGCACCGGGAGAGCCGGTACAACCGGCCTCGGCATCGGTCTTCATCAAGCATGATCCACGGCTGGAACCTGACAGCCTGCTGCCGCGCATTCGGCGGATGGTCGCCAGTAGCATACCGGGCATGACAACGGCCCTTGCAAACTCGCAAAAGTTGACCGTGATCTTCGTACCGGCTACCGCCTATAAGGAGAAGCAGCAACTCGCCTACTTCGGGCCATTTCTGATTAAGTCGGGTGATCTCGCTTTTTGGCACACCCTGCTTACATTATTCGTTATTGTCCTGATAGCGGGGTGCGCAGCTGCGGTGTTCTGGCTGAAAAAGGTGCGCGCTGCCCAACAAGCCGAGCCGAATGCAAATGACGCATGACAGCCTCACCTGGGCCAAGTGGTGGGCCTGCCCCTGGCTCGACTCGCCGCACGATTGGCCGCCCTTCACCCCTTCATTGCCCTATTCGAAAACACTCTGCCAGAGCCAGCATGCGGCAATGGCAACGTCATTGGGAATTGACCCATGTCTGCCTGTCGAACCGTCTGCAGCACTGTTGCAGCTGGTACTTGAACCTGCGCAACGCAGAGATCTCATCCTCGCGCTGGTCGGCGGTGTTTACCAGATCAAGACCCCCACGCCATTGAGCCAGGACCTGCAACTCTGGTGCGTACGTCTTTCAAAGGCACTGATGCCCAACACCCTGCAAATCAGCACGGAAGACCCCCTGCACTATTTACGCGCCTGGGTAGAACCCTCCGTATGGCAGCGGCTGCGTTTGAGCTTTGACCGCCACCGGGTGCTCGCCCTTGAGCAGACCCCTCAAATGGGTGATACCCACGACAAGCTCGAAACTATTTGGAAGGCCGCTATATGGCGCACCGGTGCGTCACACAATGAGCCGGTGTTTTCCTTTGCAGAGGAGTCCCAGGACGATGCTGTGCAAACGCACGATTGAGCTACGCAAGCCGCTTTCTTCACAAACCCGTTCGTTGATTCCTTTGGAAACTTTGGCGGACTGCGCACGCGATACCGAATTGTTAAACAGTGCCCGGGATCAGGCCGATGAAATCCTGCGCCAGACCCATTTGCAACGCGACCAATTGCTGCTGCAGGCACAACATGAGTTCTGGCAACGCGCCAATCGCCAATTGCACCTGTGGCACGCGCAACAGCAGGCGATCCTCGACAACATCGAACGCATCGCCACATCAGTCACCCACAGCGCAATTCGCAGTTTGCTCGAGGACACTACGACGACGCAGCGGGTGTCAGCCATGCTCAAGCAAATGCTCGTAGCCCAGGCCCCGGCGATCCGCGCAAAGTTGGTATGCAACCCACAGGATCAGGCCGATGTAGAGCATTGGCTGGCTCAACATACCGAGGCGCCCTGGCGCCTGCAGTGTGACGAGTCCATTGAGCCACAGGTGCTGATCCTGGAGGCGGAGGAAGGCAGCTTCCGTATCGACTGGGCATCTTCGATCAATGCGCTGTTGGTGCCTCACTCGGACTTTGCTTCTGAGGAATGAACTCGCCACCGACCTGCTGCATTTTTTTACCGGATATTTAAAAAATCGTGGAACGGATCCCAAGTGCAAACCACATAAAAATTACACGTCAACGGAGATCAGCATATGAAACTCGACGCACGCGAGGGCGGGCAAATCTTCAGGGATTTAAGCAAAAACAACCGGCAGTTCGAACAGCTCGGTCAGGACGTGCCTGACGAATTATCTTCGAAAGAGTTTTCATCGCTGATGGGTGAGCACTTGAGGCTCAAACAAGACTTGATGCTACAGACAACGGCCGCCGGAGCGGTTCTCGGTCATCGGGCCGAGATGGGAAAAATCATTTTCAATGGGACCTGAGAGTTTCACCGCGCAGCTCACTCAGTGGCTGATGGGGACAGAGCAAGACATCACACTGCTGGAGGGCGACGACGCCATAACCCTGCGTCGTTACCCTCAGTGTTTTTTGCTATGCGCTCAACTTACCCATCAGCCACCGCCCACTCAAACAGCAATGGAAACATGGCTACGACTGGGAGGGGCAAGCCTTGCGCATTTTCAGGGAGCACTTTCGGTCGAGCCCTCCACTGGGCAGCTCTGGCTACTTCAATGCGTCTGGCAAGAAGCCAATCAGGCGGCTCTTTTTAACCAACTCGAATCCCTCCTCAATCAGCGCGACACCTGGCGTTCCACGGCCAAGCGGCTGGCCGGAACGCCCCCAAGGCTTGGGCCCACTCCGTTGCGTGCGCAGTTTTATTAACTAGAGAACCCTGTATGAACAATCCCGTTTACAAGCGTTTACGCTTGTCTATCAGCTCGGCCTGTGCGCGATTCAAACACGCCGGTTGGCGTCTTCCAGTGGTTTTGACGTGCCTGCTGATGCCTCTGCAAAGCCTCCTTGCCGCCATTCCCTCGGAATGGCGAAACACGGCATATGCCTATGAGACCCAGTACAAGCCCGTGCGCGAAGTGCTTGAAGACTTCGCCCAGACCTTCGGCACCCAACTGCAAATCGAAGGCCTGCTGGAGGGCGTCGTCAATGGCAAAATACGCGCTAACACGCCCCAGTCCATGCTCGACAGGCTGGGAGTCGAACACCGCTTCCAGTGGTATCTGTACAACAACACCCTGTACATCAGCACACTGGA
The DNA here is from genome assembly GCF_900006605.1 of Pseudomonas sp. 58 R 3. Classification (NCBI taxonomy): domain Bacteria; kingdom Pseudomonadati; phylum Pseudomonadota; class Gammaproteobacteria; order Pseudomonadales; family Pseudomonadaceae; genus Pseudomonas; species Pseudomonas sp. 58 R 3. Next base: position 62,720 of record NZ_CVTT01000046.1, read on the forward strand.
TCAACAAGAGTCTGCACGGCTGGAGGTTTCGGCGGAATCGATCCCCGACCTCAAAAAGGCCCTGACCGATATCGGCCTGCTCGACAGCCGATTTGGCTGGGGTGAATTACTGGATGAGGGCGTCGTACTCGTCTCCGGCCCTAAACGCTATATCGAGCAGATCAAACAATTCAGCAGCCAGCGCAGATCCCCGGATGAAAAACAGAGCGTACTGACGTACCCGCTCAAGTACGCCAACGCGGCGGATCGCATCGTTGATTATCGCGGGGAGAAGCTGACCATCGCGGGGGTGGCCAGCGTGCTGCGTGGGTTGCTGGAGCCCCGTTCCTCCGCAGTCGCCAGCGCCACCCAATCTGCCGGCACGGCCTCACAGCCAGGCCTGATAACGCCTAACGTCCCGCGGCTGAACAATCCGCTGCTGGAGCAGATGTTCGCCAACCCCGGGAACTCAGATGCTCTTTCGACGGGCGCCTCACTTGGCCCCCGCGCCCCACGCCCTACCAGCCGAATCCGGGTTGAAGCCGACGTGCGCAATAACGCAATTCTGATCTACGACCTGCCTGAGCGCCAAACGATGTACCGCGAGTTGATCACCCAACTCGACGTTGCGCGCAAGCTGGTGGAGATCGACGCAATCATCCTCGACATCGAACGCACAAAGTTGCAAGAGTTCGGGATTGAATGGGGTTTTCAAAACAGCCGTTGGCGCGGCGGCGTCAATGTGGCGCCGGGCACGACCTCTCAGTTGTCGATTGGCAACCCAGGGCGCTTCTACGCGCACATACGAGCCCTGGAAGCCCAAGGGCTGGCAACCCTGGTCTCCAACCCTTCGGTGCTCACCCTGGAAAACCAGCCGGCGGTCATCGACTTCAACCGTACGCGGTACCTGACGGCCGGGCGGGACAACCCAAGCATTTTACCCGTGACCGTCGGCACCAGCTTTCAGGTGGTGCCACGGGTGATCACCAGCCGTGGTGGCCACCAGATCCATTTGGTGGTGGATATTGAAGACGGTAACTTCGACGACTCCCGCACAGAGCCCAATGACCTTGATGTTCGTCGCGGCAAGGTCAGTACCCAGGCCGTGATGGCGGAAAAGCGCTCACTGGTGGTCGGTGGTTTCCATGTCACAGACAACAAGGACAAAAAAAGCAAGGTGCCGCTGCTGGGCGATATTCCGTTGCTGGGCAAGGCATTGTTCTCCTCGACAGAACGACAGAACAGTCGACGCGAGCGGCTGTTCATCCTCACCCCACGGGTCATCGGCGACCAGTCTGACCCTTCGCGTTACTTGCCCCAGGAGGACCAGGCCCAGTTGCAGGCAGCCCTCAAACCCCTGGCGCGCCGGCAAGCCGCCCATCAGCCGCCCATAAACCGCAGCGATATCACCAGCGCCCTGGCGCACCTGGTCAGCGGCGAAGTGCCCGACGGCTTCAAGGCAGGGCCAATGCCTCTGCAGTTGAACACCCTGTGCGCCACGCGCGATCTGTTGGCGCTCAACAGCGAGCGCAGCCAGTGGTACACCGGCCCACACTTCAATGTGGCGGTGGTAGTCCTGCGCAACCAGATCAAACGCAACGTGCGCATCGATGAAAAAGAATGCAGTAACTCACAAACGCTGGCGGTCACTGTCTGGCCGCGCGCCTGGCTCAAGCCGGGTGAAGAAGCTGAAGTGTTTATTGCCATGCGGCCCGTCGTGAAAGATGAACACATCGGCGTACCCCGCCCTTCCCTCCTCACCGCCCCCTTGAAGACCAAGCCATGAAGCACGCAATCTTGAGCATTATCCTGATCGGCGCAGCACTCAGCGCCGCGGGTTGCACGCCAACCTGCAAGGGCGACTCCTGCACGCGCCCGCAATCGAGCCGTGACAAAATGGTGGTCTGGTGGCCGCCAGAGATGCGCGTAGACTCCGGCCCCTCTGGGGAGCGGGCAGACCACCAGACCATTTCCCTGGAACGATGAGCCTCACGACACAGCCTGACGATGCACCGCATCGTCAGGCTTTTTTGGCCGACGTGCGCAGTGGCGTTGCGGCTCACCTGCAGCTGCTCCCTGGTATCCACCTGTGTACGCTGCAAGCCGGCACCCGCCCGGGGTTGGCCTTGCAGGTGGCGCGCGAAGCGCTGCAAGCCGGGCAGGTGCAACGGGCACTGGAACGACGTTTTGAACAAGCCGTGAGGTATGACGGCTGCTTTGTCTATCTCGATGCGCAGGGCAATTTGCTCATCTGGCGCCCGCTGCCAGCTCAACACGACGCGCTTGATAGTGCCATCAGCCGCCTGCTGTCACTGGCCAACCTTGATGCATTGGATGCTCACGCCACGCGTTGATCAGCGCTGTTCCAACTCGGGCAATTCCAGGGTTTCACGCTTGGCCTCATCATCCAACTCACGCAAGGTGCGGTAGATCAGCGCGACGGCCTGCAGGGTTTCACGGGGGATACTGGCACCCAGCTTATGGGTGTAGAGCGTGCGGGCCAGCCATACACACTGGATGACCGGCACGTCAGCCGCTTTAGCCCTTCTGATCAGCTCACGCGCGTCGCCATCCGTGCCTTTGTCCACCAGCAAAGGCAGCGGCGTCGTGCCGGGGCGGTAATACAACGCGACGGCAAAGTGCGTTGGGTTGACCACCAGCATGTCGGACTCTTCCAGCTTGGGCAGCTTGACCTTCGGCTCTTCCTGAGCCAATTGCTGCGCCAGCGAACGGCGCTGGCCCTTCACATGGGGGTCGCCCTCCATGTCCTTGTATTCCTTGACGACTTCGACCTGGGTCATGCGCATGCGCTTGGCAAAGAAGTGCTTCTGCAGCGTCAGGTCGATAAGTGCCAGCACCAGCAACAGGCCCAGGCACGCATGCAGCAGGTAGCGAAACAGCTCGATCAGCGCCAGGATATAGGAGGGCAGGTCGCTGTTGGCCAAATTGATCAAAGCCCCAAGGGAGGGACCGATCACCGCGTACAACACCACACCTATCAGCACGGCCTTGGCGACCCCCATCAGCAGGTTCATCAGCGACTGCGCGGAGAACATCTGCTTGAGCTGATTAAGGGGGTTAAGACGCTTGAAATCCAACTTCAGAATTTCTGGCGCGAACAGCAAGCCGAACTGCATCCAGCTGCTGATCAGCTTGACGGCGATCGCCACTGAAGCCATCAGCAACGCAAAGGAAAAAAACACCACCATGGCGTCGAGCAGCACCTCTTCCAAGGCTGCCACAAAGGGACGGCTGAGGCGCGATATCGGCAACAGTAGCATTTCCTGAAACCGCTGCAGGCTGCGGTCAGCGGTCCATAGCGCGATCTCGCTGATGGCCGTCAGCACCATAAGCTTGCCGACATCCTGGCTTTGGGCAACCTGGCCTTTCTTGCGTTGATCACGCAGTTTCTTGGCACTGGCCGGGTGTTTTTTCTCACCGGAATCACTCATGGCATCCCCACCTTGAACATCAACCCAAGGGCGTGCCTGAGTTCTGTCAGCAGGCTTAAGCGGCCGACGATCAGGTCCTGCAACAGTTCAAAGTACAACAGCAAAATGCCAATACCCGCCAGGCATTTGACCGGCGGAGCCAGCGTACTCACCTGCAACTGCGGGCTATAAAGCCCCAACAGTGCAATGCCAAACTCCAGCAACAGCAGTACCGCAATAAAAGGTGCGGCGTAGAGCATCATGTGGGTGAACGTGTCGCCGAGCAGGTTGAGAAACACGCCAAACCCATTGGCATGCGGAAGTGGAAACCATACGGTTGGCGGCCAGATCGAGTAACTGTCCCAGATCACCTGCGTCAGTGCCCCAAGCCCCAGGGTGGCCATCAACAAAAAAATCGTCAGTTCCTTGAACAAATGCCCGATGGGTGTCGCATCCGGGCCAAGCGAAGGGTTGAGCTGACCACCGGCCAAGGCTCCCCGCTGGTTATCCAGCAGTGCCCCCACCGCCTCGAACAACCAGAACGGCATCGACAGTAATACGCCCAGCAAGGTCCCCAGGGCCGCCTCCTTGAGCACTAACGCGCTGAGCATCAGCGTAGAGAATTCCTGGTCGGCGAAGGTTGCATGGATGCCCGGTGCAGGCAGCAGCGCCAGTGCCGCCACAATGGTATGACGCGGCATGCCACGGATATGTTGAAAACAAAACGCCGCGACCAGGAAGGCACACGGGTAGATTCGCGCCATGCCGATCAACAGGCTGGGCAGGTAGTCAAAATACTGCAGCACAGGCAAGACCTCAGTTCAGCGCGGAGCGAGAGATCATCTCGAATGTCAGATTGATCAGTTGAATCAACTCCACACCGATCCAGCGCCCCGTCATGACCAGCGTGATCCCCACTGCCACCAGCTTTATGCCAAACGGCAAGGTCTGGTCCTGTACCTGCATCAGCGCCTGTACAAGAGAGGTCAGTACACCGACTACCACCGCCACAATCAACGGCGGTGCCGACAACACTACGACCAGTAGCATGCCCTGCTTGAACAGCACGATCGGTTCCATACGCCACTCAGAGATAAGAAAAGAAGAGGCTGTCGAGCAGCCGTGACCACCCGGAAACCATCACGAACAACAACAGTTTGAGCGGCAGGGAAATGGTCATCGGCGAGACCATTTGCATGCCCAGTGCCAGGAGCAAATTGGAGACAATCAGGTCGATCACAATGAACGGAATATAGATGAGGAAGCCGATCTCGAACCCTGCCTGCAATTGCGACAGCACAAAGGCAGGCACCAACAGAATCAGGTCTTCTCGCTGAACTTCCTGGGCCATGGCTGCCGGCCATAGGCGCCCAGTGTTCTCCAGCAAGTGCGTCAACACATCCGGGTCAATATTGCGCAGCATGAATGCGCGCAAGGGTTTGATCGCCTCCCCGCCGGTGTGCAGGGCCATCTGCACACTGCTCAAATCCAGCGGCGATACCTTGATGGTTTCGGCGATCTCGTAACCCACCGGCGCCATGATGAACAGCGTCGCCGCCAGTGCGATGCCATTGATGGCCATGCTGGGGGGTACTTGCTGCACGCCTATCGCGTTGCGGGTAATCATCAGCACAATGACAATTTTCAAAAACGCCGTACACACAATCAACAGCATGGGCATCAGCGACAATGCCCCCAGGAAGAGTGCAAGTACGAAGGGGTCTATGCCCTGAATGCTCATCGAGAAAAAACCACTCGCGTCACCTGCAGGCCCAGGCGCCCATCCACTTCCACCAACTGCCCCTGGCCGATCGGCCGATCTCCGTAATAGAGGCCGGCCATTCCCGGCGCATAACCGGTTATACCTAATACTGAACCCTCAACCAGATTGCGCAGCTCGCCCAGCGTCAGGTTCAGCATTCCACAACGCACGCTTAACGCCATGCTCAAGTCATCGAACGGTTCGTGCCCGAATACTTCCGCCACAGGTTCATCTTCCGGCTCAGCGTAATAGGATGCTGAAAAGTCCTCGTCCACACTCGTGTCCTCTATAGAAGTCAGGGTCAGGCACAGCGGCCCGGTTTCATCGTCAATGCAGCCGTGCAGGCGCTGCCTGCCAACCTGCACGTAGCCATTGCCCTGGGCTTGAAAAAAAGCCCGTTCGAGCACCAGCACATCACCCACCCGCAGGCTGCGCACGTGTGCGATGGGTAGCTGCACGGTCCCAAGGGGCACGGCAATTGCCAACTTGAACTGCGCCGGCATCGGCGCGGCGATAGAGCGCCAAGGTGCGGCCTCGCACATCGCCAGAAAGCTCTGGTGGGCCAGCCACATGTAGCCCACGACCCGAGAGTCCCCCAATGTCACGCTGAATCGGCAGCCGAAACCCACTGGACGCGCAGTCACCCGCAATCGCATATAGCCAAACAGCGCTTTCACTTGGGGGCTAAGGTGGTGCTCAAACAGCGCCCAGAACCACGAGTGAGGGTCGTTTCCAGCCTTGGCCAATGGCACAGGGCATTCACCCAACAGGCTCAACAAAGGCCCCGCCTCAGCGAACGCCAGCACGCCGAGGGCGGTTTCAAAGCACAGTGCTTCCCCGCCAACAGGCGTACGCCCGGGCTCGATCAGCAGCTCACCCTCTTGCCCTGCCACCTGAAACGGCAAACGCAGCCCGCGCCCCAGCCTGCGGCGCGCAGCCACCGTGTCTTGCTTGACTACAGGCAACGCCAAAAAGGGCACCTTCATCACGAACGGTCACCTGGCAGGTACAACCTGACCGTTTGCCCCAAGGCTTGCGTACACCGTTCCTGGCACTGCTGCCGCACGCCACGCAGCCAATGGTTGGTGGCATCGTCTTGCGCATCCAACTCTATGGCCCAGGCGTTCTGATCACGGTGTACCAAGGCGTTGATCCGGCCTTGGCGTGGCATGCACAGCACGAACTGCAGCGGCCACTGCGCACCCGCCTGAATAGGTGCCACTAATTGCTCGATCAACACATCGGCCCTGGCTGCCTCAACTGAGGCCTTGATATCCAGGCGCGAATGCCCAAAACGTTTCTCTGCAGCACCGCCTGCAAGCAGATGCGCAAACAGTCGCCCTTGCTCCAAGGGAACGTAGCCGCCAACGCCAGGCTCGCGTTCCTGCCGTAGCTCACGCGTGCGGCGGTGCTCAGGCGTGGTATTTGAAACCTGTGTCATAGCGAATCCTGAGCGAGTAAATTGGACAGTTCCTGAAGTTTTTCGACCTGGCGCAAACATTCCGTGGCGTGTTTCTGGGCACTGTCCACCTGGCTGTCCCTGTCCTTGTGCTGCGCTTGCAGTGCCTGCACCTGGCCTTCGTCCCGCTGAGTGTTTGCCGACAACGACCGTTCTTGTACTCCCCAGGACTTCAGCGCTTTGAGCGTCAGCACCTGGCCCTGATGCTGGCTGAGCAACTGCGCACTTTGCCGAGCCTCCTCCTGACGGGTTTGCTCAAGGGTTTGCTGGGCATCCTGGATATGTGCCAGCAGGGTTTGCCGCGCTCGTTTGGCCTCACGCAAGGCCCGTTCAGCACGGTCGGCCCGATGACGGCGCAGGCGCCGCAGGGTCTCGATTTCAGCCATCGACACGTCAGAATGGGACATAGGCCGTCAGCTCCTTGAGTTGTTCCAGTGTTGCCGCCATCGGCGAGGGTTCACGCAAATCCTGGCGCAGGAAACTGTCCACTGCGCTGCGGCTGTCTACCGCCAAGTCGGTCAATGCATCGCTACCCGGCTGGTACTCGCCCAGCTTGAGCATCAGCTCGATCTGCTGGTACGCCGATAACAGCCGTCGTAGCGCCGTGCCGGCCTGGATATCCCCAGGCTCGGCGACGTTACTCAAGATCCTCGAAAGACTGGCCAATACGTCCACTGCCGGATAGTGCCCACGCTCGGCGAGCTTGCGAGACAGCACGATATGGCCGTCCAGCAGCGAGCGCACTTCATCGGCCACCGGGTCGCTCATGGAGTCCTGCTCGATCAGCACCGTATAGATCGCCGTGATCACACCTTCGCGCGTCAACCCGGCGCGCTCGACCAACCGCGGCAACAGGCTGTATACCGAAGGTGGCAGGCCACCACGGCCCAGAGGCTCGCCGGCGGCGAGGCCAATTTCACGCTGGGCCCTGGCGAACCGCGTGAGGGAATCGATCAAAAGCAGCACGCGCTTGCCCTGGCGTCGGAAGCCTTCAGCCAAGGCTGTCGCCGTGAAGGCTGCGCGTGCCCGCTCCATGCTCGAACGATCAGACGTGGCACACACCAATACTGCTTTGGCACGCAGTTGATCATCGAGCTCATGATCAAGAAACTCGCGCAGTTCTCGGCCTCGTTCGCCGATCAGGCCGAACACAATCACGTCACACTCAACGTTACGGGCAATCTCCGCCAGCAGCGTAGTCTTGCCGCAGCCAGCCCCGGCAAACAGGCCGACGCGCTGCCCCTCCCCCAGCGTCAACAGACCATCGATCGAACGCACACCGGTGGCCAGCGCGCGGTTGATGCGCGGCCTTTCGGTGGGCAACGGCGCTTCGCACAAGACCGCACTGGTATCCGGCGAGTCGACCAGCGCAAAAGCGCTGGCGCCTTCTCCGGTAATTGGCCGCCCAAATCCATCCAGCACCTGGCCCAGCAACTTCTCGCTGACCTGTACCTGATGGGAGATGCCCAGGCGCTCTACGCTGGCCCCCACGCGCACACCTTCCAGGTTACCCAGCGCACTGAGTACCGCGTCCTGCTGGTCGAAACCGATAATCTCGGCGAGCATGTAATCGCCCTGCTTTTCCACCTGGCACAAGTCGCCTATGCGTGCCTGAGGCAGTCGACATTGCAACAACATGCCGTTCACACGCTGCACGCGCCCGCGCATCGTCACAGGCGCAAAACCTGCCAGCGTCCGGGTCTGTTGCCGTTGCCATGTATCGAGGCGCGCCTGCAAGTCCGTAATCACCAGCGCACCTCATAGCGCTGCGCACCCTCGAAAACCACCTTGCTGTTGTCAATCATCACCAGGCGCAAGTCGTCCACTTGGTCGCCCACAAACAGTCGGGTGCCATCCTCCAGTACGACGTGACCGTTCGCCCCTCCAATGATCTGAACGATCTTGAACGGCAGCTCGTTGTCGTGCGCACGCACTCGACTGATCACTGGCACCACGCTGTCGAACTGCTCACCGAAACGGCCGAGCATGCGTGTCACCAACGCCAGATCCTCCTCGGAAACATCGCCGTTAAGCGCAACCTGGCCATTGATGACCTGCAAACTGACCCGCTGGATCAAATCACGCTCACTGAGCATATTCAGCAACTGCTGGCGCACCTCGAACGGTGAGGCCAATTCGACTTTCTGCGGCACTGCCGGCATCAGCGAGGCCTGGGGATCACGCTCCCCGGTGGAAGCGATGCCCGCCAACATGATGATGACTGCAACCACCAGCACCACACTGATCAAGCGCTTTTGCTGCGCGTGTCCAAGGGCCGACAATTTGAACGTCCGGGGCGCTTCTTTGGCCATAACCGTGGCTGACGTTGCCGGGGCGGGCGTTTCGGGCCAGGGCTGATCGGCCAAGGCGACATACAGCCGAATGGCGCCCATACCAAATTGTTCGCCCAACTCCAGAGGCGTGATCTGCGCCACTACCTGCCCTTTTTCACCCTGCAACAACCCCGCCTGGGCCTGCACCGACCATGTGGATCCGACCAGCCGCAACAACGCATGCTGCTCGGCGATCCCCGGATCACTCAGCACCAAGTCAGCCTCAGCATGAGCACCGATGCTCCACTGCTCACCGAACAGCGGCAGCGCAGCGCCTTGGTGCAGGCCATCGAGAACACGCAGCTCGAACATTATTGGTCGCTCCGCTGTGCTGAAACCGGCGCAGTCTTCATGCCGCCGTACCACGCATCAAATCGGTCTGGCCGAGATCAAATCGGCCCAATACTTTCACCTTTGAGGTGCTTCCCAATTCGGCAAATGACATCACGGGTACATGGTTGAACTCTTCGAGCAAAAGAGTGCGCAAGGGGCTGCGCAAATCCTGCGCAACCAGCATCACGCTCTTGGTTTTGGGGCGAGTCACGAAGGCTTGGTTGAGCAGGTTGATCAGTGACGCGCTGCTGTCATTATCAAGGGCGAAGAACACCCCGGTCTGAGTCTGGCGCAGCGATTCGCGCAGCACGTTTTCGGTCTGTGGAGACAGTAGCCACGCATGCAGGCCGTCGTCCTCACTGTACTGGTGGAAAATCTGCGATTTGAGCGCAATACGCGCATAGTCCGCCAAAGCGTCCGGCTCTCGTTCATGCTGGCCGTATTCAATCAGCGACTCAACAATCAACCTCACGGCACGCAGCGGTACCCCTTCGCCAGCCAAGCGTTGCAGGACAGCCGAGAAACGCGACAGCGGCATGATTCGCTGTAGCTCCTGCACCAGTTCCGGCTGGTTGTGCTCAAGCCAGCTGAGAATCGACTTGCTCTCCTGGATCCCCAGGAACTGGGGACCGGAAAGCATCATCGCCTGCTTCATGCGCTCGACGATCAGGTTCGTCGAAGTGAAGCGCTCAAGCGTGGGATCATCAAGCAGAGGATCATCTGGCGCCAACCACACCCAATCCTGCTCTTCGCGCTCGACCAGGCCCGGTATCGCGTGCTCCGGTACCTGCGCCAAGGCTGTACGCTCCACGGCCACCTGCTTAACGACCGAAGCCTTGATCATCGGCACTTCGTGTACGCAGAAGCGCATTTCGTCGTCTGCCAACGAGTCGTCGAGTTCGACTTCGAACGGCGGCAGCGTCAGCCCGATATTCGCAACGAGTGCATTTCGGGTTTGACGAAGGCCATGAACCAGATCAACCACCTCAGGCGTTCCACGCAATACGGGAGAAAACTGCAGGAGATAGGGGCGAGACGGGTCAAACCCGCGCAAGTCCTCTTCACCGTTTTCTTCCGGGCGCACGGCCTGCTTGACCTCGGCCGCGGGAGCCTCTTGCCGTTGACGCTGACGAGCAAGGTAATAGCCCAGGGAGCCCGTCATCAGTGAGATAAGAATGAATACCAGGGTCGGCATACCGGGCAACGCCGCAAACGCGAGCATGCCCACCGACGCAATCATCCAGCTCTTGGGTTCGCTGGTCATCTGACGAGCGATTTCTGCGCCCATGTTAGTGACGCCCCGGCGCCCGTCCGGCGCAGCGCGGGTGATGATCATCCCCGCCGTCAGCGAGATCAGCAGCGCGGGGATCTGTGCAATCAAACCATCACCGATGGTCAGCACCGAATACAACGCAATGGATTCGCTGGCGCTCATGCCATGCTGGAACATACCCGTGGAAAAGCCACCCAACAGGTTGATCAGCACGATCACCAGACCTGCAACAGCATCGCCCTTGACGAACTTCATGGCGCCGTCCATCGCCCCGAACAGCTGGCTCTCGCGGGACAACTGATCGCGCTTGTCCCGCGCCTGATTGCCGTCGATCAGCCCTGCACGCAAGTCGCTGTCGATAGACATTTGCTTGCCAGGCATCGCGTCCAGGCTGAAGCGTGCGGCCACTTCGGCAACCCGCTCGGAACCCTTGGTGATGACCAGAAAGTTGACCAGGGTGAGGATCATGAAGATCACCAACCCTACCGCCAGGTTGCCACCCACCACAAAGTTGCCGAACGCCTCGACGATGTCGCCGGCATCCTGCTCCAGCAGGATCAACCGCGTGGTCGCAATCGACAGTGCCAGACGAAACATCGTGGTGAGCAACAGAATCGAGGGGAACGACGAAAACGCCAAAGGCCCGGGCAGGTAAAGCGCCAGAACGATCAACAAGCAGGCAATACAGATGTTGAGCGCGATGAGGATATCCACCAGCCAGGTCGGCAGCGGCACGATGAAGATAAAGACAATGGCCAGTACCACTACAGCACCAAGGACTTCAGCACGTTGTGCGACCTTGAGCAGCCAGTGGTTGATAAACGCCAGCGCCGTCACATCAACGCCCTCGGCTCAGCCTGGCCCTTCTCCAGGCGCGTGAACTCATCCATCACGAGCAGGAAGTTATGCAAAGCCTCCTCGCGCCCACGCGAGTCGCGCCATAAGGCCGCAGGCAAACCCTTGATCACGGGATAGAGCGCATTGAGCGAGGCCAACTGGCGAGCCGCCGCATCCCCAGCCAATTCATCCGCCAGCAGTTGAACCTCGGAGGGGGCAATGCCATTGCCGGCATAACCCAATAGACGCTGCAACAGGTCAACGGCGTCGTGTTCAACGTTCAAACGCTGAACCAGTTCTTGGCAATTAGACAGTACCCCGCCCAACTGACCACAGCTCTGTAACCCCAACAAAAGCGTGCGCAATTTAGCGGTGGGAATCGATGAAACGTACGCCGCAATATCATCCGCCAGCGCCCGGCGCATGAGATTGAGCCCGACCTCAAACTGCTCGCCACCGTACTCTTTCAAAAGCGCCTGCATCATGCTGGCCAGGGATTGGCGCAATACCACATTGGCGTAGTAGAGCGTACGTATTGCCTGGCATTGCGCAGGATCATCACTGCCTGACTGCAAGGCCAGGGCAATATTGAGGCCCGCCTGGATCTCCCTCTTGTACTGAATCTCCAGCTTGGCCAGCGCAGCACGTGCCAGCGCTGCCTCGCTTTTGACTTGCGCGTCACGCGTCGACGCTGCCTGGGTCTGGCGCACGAGTGCTTCGGCTTGCGCCGTCAGCTGACGAAGCACGACATAGGTACGTGCAGGGTCTCCACCCGTGAGGTCGACTAACTTTTCGAGACTCTGCTGGCGCTCCAGATACTGCCTGGCCACGATGACCATCTTTGCCAGGCTTTTCTGGGCGGGATGGCCGAGTCGATCATAGATCTGCGCGAGCTGCTCGACAGGTGTGACAGGCCCGCTAATGGCGCGTCGGGTCAACGCGGTGCTGTGAGCGGCGGCTTCCTGGCTGAAAATACCGGCGAGCGCATCCAGACCTGGCGCGACATCCGGTGATCGGGCCGGGGCGACCTTCTCGGCAACGGACGGCTCCAGGCGCTGGATTCGGTTCAGATCGGGGTTGAATTCGACTTTCATGGGCATGCCAGGACAGGGAGTTTGTGTCTCTATGTGGCAACCCCGAGCCATACAGTTCCATCAAAACCACAAACGCTCTCTGCTTTGAAAATACCCGCACAAAATCACCTGCCGTTTTGCAAATACCTGCGCAAAATCACACTATTTCAATATATTTATATATATAAATCAGCAAGTTAATCGATTTTTTCATTTGGCACAGCCAGTGCTAAAGGGTTCACGTCGAACTTATTTCGATAGCGTCTACCCTGAGGAAAAAATCGTGAATATCCCTATTGAAGCTTTAGCGCAGCTTGTCGGCGACTCGCCTCAATTCATGCTCCAACTGACGGACGACCAGCAGAAAAAACTCCGGCGTTTTATTCATAAACGCGTACTCAACCCCGAAGACGCTGACGATATCCTGCAACTGACCTACCTGGAGGCTTGGCGCAACCGAGAGCGGTTTAGTGGCCAGGCCACCCTCAGTACCTGGATGTGCGGCATTGCGCAGAATCTGGTGCGCAACCATTTCCGGCGCCTGTATGCCAAACCGGTGCATTGCGAATTCGATGAATCGCTGTGGCATGGTCAAGAGGAAAACAAGAATCTGGATTGGGAATTCGAGATCAACCGCCGACTGGAAAATACCTTGAGCGCCATCGATCACTTACCGGCGGAAATGCGCAAGACGCTCTACGCTTCGTTGGAAACCGATGGTAGTTACCAAGACACCGCCGACGTGCTGGACATCCCTATCGGCACCGTTCGCTCACGCCTGTCACGTGCGCGCGAACACTTGAAACGCGTCACGCACAAACCGTCGCAACCGTAAGCTGGCCCTGGGGGGCAAGCGTTGGGCGGCAGGGATATCTGCCCAACCGAATTACACTTTTTTCGTACGCTGAAATCGGATCACAAGCCGCGCCTGATGGCACCTTGGAGATCATCCTCAAATGGCCTGCAGCGCCACACCCTTGCGATCACGCATTCAATACCGTCAGCACAACACCGCAAAGCCCATGTGGGAGCAAGCCCCAGCTTGGATCTTCGTGGCTGAAATACCCGTATTCGCCACACCACTCGTCGCCGTTTGGCCTTATTCTGTTTAAACAGTTGAAAGTGTAGATAAATTTTTAAAATAAACGCTTGACGCATATGCGTTCTACGCGAATAATGCGCGCCACTTGGCTACGTAGCTCAGTTGGTTAGAGCATAGCATTCATAATGCTGGGGTCCGGGGTTCAAGTCCCTGCGTAGCCACCAAGTACCGATCCATAGATGTCTACAGCAGTCTATGAATCACCTCAAGAAGCCCGCCTAGTGCGGGCTTTCTTGTTTCTGGCTGTCCACCTCTATCTACCCCTATCCTTCCCCACCGTGTATGCCCACGTGTATGCTTCATACATAATTGAACTGAAGGCATACAAGGATGAAACGCACCGATATCAAGCGGCGCCCTCTCGCTGACACTACACTTTCCAGCCTGGAGCCTGAGGCCGGGGCCTACCGCGAACTAGACAGCCTAGGGCTGTATTCAGGGTAAAGCCGAACGGCCAAAAGTCCTGGGAATTACGCTACAAGAAGCCAGACGGCAAATGGTCGTGGCTTGGTCTTGGCGGCTACACGGAAGTGGGCGGCGCTTTCGCTCGGCAGAAAGCGGCCGATCTACGCGCAGACGCATCGGAAGGTAAGAACCCGATCACATCCAAGAAAGCTCGCCAAGCCGCCGAGATCGATGCAGCCAACGACTGTAGTGGTCTAATGAAACCGGACACCCATTTAGGCCAGAATGCTCGCCAGATCGAGGTGTCAGATGACCAAACAACGCCACTCCTTTACTCCTGAATTCAAGCGCGAGGCCGCAGACCTCGTGCTCAAACAAAACTACAGCTACATCGAAGCCAGCCGTTCACTCGGCATTGGTGAGTCAGCATTGCGCCGCTGGGTTGACCAGATTCAGAAAGAACATAAAGGCATCACCCCGCAGAGCAAGGCGCTGACGCCGGAACAGCAAAAAATTCAGGAACTGGAGGCCAAAATCGCTCGGCTTGAGCGAGAGAAATCAATACTAAAAAAGGCTACCGCGCTCTTGATGTCGGAAGATCACGAGCGTTCGCGCTGATTGACCAGTTGAGCACACATGAACCGGTTGATTGGCTGTGCAAGGTGTTTGACGTCACTCGCTCGTGTTACTACGCCCAGCGCCTGCGGTGCCGTACGCCCGATGTTGAACGGCTTCGATTACGTAGTCGCGTCAGTGAGCTGTTCTCGCAAAGTCGCAGCTCTGCGGGCAGTCGCAGCATTCTGTCGCTGATGCGTGAAGACGGTGAGCAACTCGGTCGATTCAAAGTGCGTAGCTTGATGCGCGAGCTTGAATTAGTGAGCAAACAACCCGGCTCCCATGCCTACAAACGAGCCACAGTAGAAAGACTGGATATCCCGAACACATTGAACCGCGAGTTCGACGTGCCAGCGCCCAATCAAGTCTGGTGCGGCGATATCACCTACATTTGGGCGCAAGGAAAGTGGCATTACCTGGCTGTCGTCCTGGATCTTTGTACGCGTCGGATCGTGGGCTGGGCGCTGTCGGAAAAGCCAGACGCTGAGCTGGTGATCAAGGCGCTGGATATGGCTTACGAGCAGCGTGGCAGGCCTTCGGACCTGCTATTCCACTCAGACCAGGGATCGCAATATGCAAGCCGACTCTTTCGCCAGCGGTTGTGGCGATACCGCGTGCGCCAGAGTATGAGTCGACGAGGAAATTGCTGGGATACTCAGTTCACTATGCTCAAGAGCGTCGGCCCAATCTGACCCGTGCTGGGATTGGCCAATAGAGTGCCTTTGCGTTGACCTGTCGATTGGACGCTGACGTTCCCTGGCATTGCCGGGCCCAGCGTCTGTGACCTGATAGGAGCCTTGTCCTGCATCTTGAGTGTCCTGTCCTGCGTATGGGGTTGGTAATGCGTTCTCATCGGAGGCATTAGTCATGAACAGCCCCATGGACGAAAACGAAGTCATCTTGGGAGTTGATACACATCTGGATACCCACGTAGGGGTCTTGATCAACACGAATGGAAACCTGCTTGGCTGCTTGGCGGTAACAACCGATACCAGCGGATATCTCAAGCTCGTTACCTGGGCCAACTCCTTCGGTATGTTGAAGCGTGCCGGCGTGGAAGGCACCGGAACTTATGGCGCGGGTTTAGCCCGTGTCCTGCGTGATCATGGCATCGAGGTGCTGGAGGTTAACCGCCCTGATCGCTCCAAACGCCGGCTCCAGGGGAAATCCGATCCCACCGACGCCGAGAGCGCGGCTCGATCCGTTCTTTCGGGAAACGCCACGGCGATCGCCAAGACCCAATCGGGTGTGGCCGAGGCGATGCGGGTGGTTTCGGTTGCTCGGCGCAGCGCAGTCAGAGCGAAAACCCAAGCGATCAATCAATTGAGAGCTTTGCTCGTCAGTGCCCCGCAAGACATTCGTGAACGGCTCTGGAAAACCAAACCTGCCGACTGCGCCAAGGGATGTGCACGTCTTCGCTCACGGAGCGCGACTGAATTCCTGAACATCTTAACGACCTCCCTGTGTCTATTGGGCAAGCGCTGGCTGGCATTGGCAGAGGAAGTTGAAAAGCTCGATGCCATTCTAGAAAACCTGACTCGCCAACATGCTCGCCGTTTACGTGAACAATTCGGCGTCGGCCCTCAAACGGCGGCCGTGCTGCTTTCGACAGCAGGTGATAACCCGGAGCGGTTAAAAAGTGAAGCAGCTCTCGCCGCCCTCTGTGGGGTCAGTCCTTTACCGGCATCCTCGGGTAAAACGGTGCGACATCGTTTAAACAGAGGTGGGAATCGGTCTGCGAACAACGCCCTATGGACCATTGCGATGGTACGCATGCGAGGTGATCCCAAAACCCAAAGCTACGTCGCCCGTCGTAGTGCTGAAGGTTTGTCTTCCAAAGAAATCCAGCGCTGTTTAAAGCGCTATATCGTCAGGGAGCTATACCCTTTGATCCTGGCAGATTTAGCCGATTCAGCTCGATCTTGTTGACATAGGAGCGTCAACGCACCGATGGAGCGCGTATTTCGCAGCTTGAAAACAGAATGGATACCGGCCGTGGGCTATCGAACTGCGCAGGAAGCGCAGCGCGAAATCAGCCATTTTTTGATGCATCGGTACAACTGGATTCGGCCTCATCAATTCAACGATGGGTTGGCACCAGCGCAGGCCGAGGAAAAACTTAACGTCGTGTCCCGGATTAGTTGACCACTACAAAATGATCATTGCCGCACTAGAGCATGAGCTGGCAATCGTCGACCAGCACATTGCCGAAGCGCAAAGCGAGCACCTTGCCATCCAGAGAACAGCCTTGTTGCTGGCCGAAAAGGTATTAGAAGAGCAGTGGAACGAAAAAGCTCAGGCGCTGATGGATATGGGCGCCAAGCTATGGGCAGCTAAACGTTTGCTGGGTGGCGATCAAATCAGCCTGAGAAGGTTATTTCTTCCTAAAGAAGGTGAAGGCTTCGACACATGGGATAGTCGTGAGCTCTCTGACCGCTCGTACAAATTCACCTTAGAAGACATTCTCTCGCTGTAACGCACCCAGCCACCTGAAACAGCCTGCGCACGCGGGCTGTTTATAACTCATCAGGACGAAGACCATGATCAAGCAAATTCAAAGCAGCGCGAGATGGATCGACACCTTGAAAACACGCAAAAATCATCTGACCGCACTACTTAAAATCGTAGATATAAAGACCGGACAACCAACCAAGGTTCAGACACTCACGGCAAATTCGATCAAGGCTGAAATAAACCGCGTCGAATGCCAGTTGAAAGGTCGACAATAAAGCTCAACTTTGCATAGCGTGAGCTAGAAAAAACATCATCAAGAAACCGAAGAGCGAAGCACACTAAATCACGCTCTACATCCAAGTAACACCGCAACAAACAACAAACAAAAAAGGCCTTCAAAGACCTTTTTGTAATTTTCCATCCTCTCTAAAAAACAATAAATAATTTAAATTAAAGGAACCATTCCATCCTCCTCGACTATTGCATCGACCCTCGCCGAGACAACATCTTCCAAATAGGAAAGAGACTCATGCGAAGGTTTAAACAACGTCGAAAGAAGCTTATCAAGGGGACGTTCCTCATCTGGTGTCAACTTTAAAAACCCAAAGAACGGGGCTGTCGACAATTGATCATAAACATTGAATGGCCCACCATGGAAGCCTTGCTCTTGATTGAAAGTTTTCGGTATCAGAGCATACACAAGTTTAACCGCACGTGAATCCACTTGCATATTTTTGCTAATCCCCTTCAGCTTCAAATAATACTTGTCAATAATAGACGGTAAATGCCGCTCCTTGGTTTGACTTTCTGATGAATATTTAGCATCAAAAACATAATAGCTCGGGTAATCATCACCATTATCCTGACGAACAACAAAGTCAGGTGTAAAAAAGGGATTCGAAACACCTCTCGCATGGAATATATCAATGAGTTCACCAGGCTTCGACAACTCGCTATAACCCCATACTGTAGGCTCATAAAAAAGCTCTAAAGTTTTTTCATTTGACTCAAACTTATAATAGTTAGTAATTTTATCTAGTGGCGATTGAGCGGGTTTGCCGCGCATCCCGAAACTTCTATCCGGGTCGCTAACGCCCGTAACGGTGAGCTGATACCCTAATTCGACAAATTTATCAGCAATTTTATACAGGCAAAAAAATTCGTAAAGTTTATCAAGTGACTTCAATCCAAAAAGATAATTACTACCGCTCCATGCGGGATGCCCAAGCTTATACCAACCATCAATTATTCGAAAAGACTTCTCGTAATGAGTATAGCGCTTAGCCTGAGGTGTAAGTATGGGCGTTACTGTTCCACGAATCGTGCAGGGCAGATACTTTTTAAAAAAAGCAATTAATTCATTGCATTGCTGCAATAACATTCTTGCCTCGCGATATCGGCGCTCCATAAGCGGAGCTTCTACCTTCTTCAAAATACTGTCAAACGCGTAATAATCTTTATACGGCGTGTGCACCTGATACTTTCTCTTGAAATCAGGAACAGACATCAAAAAGCTTTTTAGGTTAACTAAAAAGCTTAGAATCACTTGATTCTCAAAAAGATTCGTATCAACCTTTAAAGTACTTCTCTGTATTTGATCTATAGAATAATGGCGATTATTTATCGCGATTTTCGAAGAGTCTGCAGATGCGGGATAGATTTGATCAAGGTGCTGAAACAGCCAAGAAATATCTTTATCTGTTATATAAGTGGTGTCTTCGTAGCTACTCACCTTCAGAGCTTCGACAGATCTCTTGCAAGGCTGAGACACAAACCGATGCCGGTTAGCATTCAGCATTTCAATTATTTTTCTCGAGAAATCTAATTTTGTTAGTGTATCAGTAGTTTCACCCGACTTGGCATCCGACCCAATATGCGTTTTGGAAAAGCACAAATGTGTAACGTCTTTCATTTTTAGCGATAGATACTCTAGTATCTTTTCCGCCTGCTCTTTATTTAGCTTGGTTGCATACACATCAATTGGTGTGACGCGCATTAAATCATCAGCATTTGAAAACGACACTGCTATGGATGTTACGCCAAAATGATTTGCCAAATACCGGCTAAACTCTACCGTATGCTCAGTCAGTTCCCCATTAGGGTATGGGCGATTTAATATAACCGCATGATCCTGAATATAAACCTTAGGCTCACCCAAGACATTTGGACAGACTACTTTGAAAGAGATTGTGTCGGTCTCTCGAATAGCTGGAATTTCTGTAAAGGTCTCCAGCAGCGGAAATACCTGGATCCCCTCATGACTTTGAACGAGCAATGATATTTCAATCATGGCAGTCATAAATCAGTGCGAAAAATAGCTAAAAGAGTTCATGTCGATGCGACCTGCCTCGTGCATACGGCGCAACAGACCATGGCTAATCTTGAAGTCGTCCTGATCAAGTAGATCTATCAACTTCTCCAACCTCAATGCGTAGCCGTCCCCACTTCCCTGTATTAGAGGCAAGACATGTTGACTAAGGGCATAGTCCAGTGCTCGCATATTTGAGCTAGACCTCATCAGCGGATGAGCCACCAGGCAGTAACGCTCGATTGCGTTCTCTTTACGTTTTGATATAACGCAACGTTTACCCCAAGCAATATTGTCATCCATGAGAACACTCTTCACTTCCTGTAAAAACGCCATCTGTTCGGCGATCGCTTCTCGCTCATCGGTGAGCGCGAGAGTCTGATCGATATCGAACATTTGGTGTAATGTACTATGACTTATTGGAAGTTCGATACCGTCAACGTCCTGCTCCAAAAATTCATCTTCATACTGCTCGCTTACAGGTTGAAGCGTAATAATCGGCGCACGGTCAATTAACCGAGGGCTGAGAGGTTCAGTCGTAAGATCATTGTTTATTGTGCCGATGAATCGAAGTGAGCTAGGCACCTGCATTGGTAACTCCGAATCGTTTACCCGCAGTACTTTGTCGGACTCAACGTCTGCCATCCCCATAAATGGAGCCCAGTAGTGCTCGATTGCAGAGAGATTTGCTTCATCCAAAAGAACCCAAAGTGGCGCAGCCGACTCACACTTTTCATTCTGACATGACTTTATATACTGATAAAAACCTGTGGGTGCAGGAATCATGCGGCTAGACAACGGATTAAAATAACCAATAAGATCCCGTTGACTTGTCCACCCTCTACCTACCGAGATATTGAGCATTCGCGAAGACAATTGCTTAGCTTCAGCGAGAATTTTTATAAGAGAGGTTTTACCTACACCCGGGAGGCCGGACAGGATAACGATAAAGCTTTGTTGAATCGATATTAGAAGATTTGCTATAAAATCCTTTTCATAATGACGACCTTTTGAAGCTAGCTGCTGCCGTAGCTCATCAATATATCGGCTACGCTCCGACAATAGGGAATCCGGCTTAATTTCCCTAGCAATAGCGTGAGGCAGCGCCTTCAGCAGTTCTTCCACTGGGGGACTCATACCCGAAATAGCTTCGACATATGGTCGCAAAGTGAAGAGTTTTTTACGAAGTTCCTCATCACGCTGCTTTAGTTCATCCTCCATAAGCTCTTTACTTTGCTTCGCCATATCGCTTTGTTCTTGATAAATCTTCAAGCGCTCATTAGCAGAGGTAATTTCACTTTTTAGCGCAGCAAGATTTTTGAAAGGATCAGCCTCTTCCTTCAACAAATTGAGCTCGGTTCTCGCCTTCGTAATTTCGGCTTCCAACTCACCCCGCTCTTTATTTCGCGCCTCGTCTACAAACACTTGTTGCTGGGACTTGAACGTAGCATTTTGTTGCTCAAGTTTTTCTGTGGCGTTCTGGTTTTCAGCTTCTAGATTTTTTTGCAGTTTCGTTAGCTTATCGACTTTTAACGCGAGATTCGAAAGCTCTTCATTTAGCTTATCTTCTTTTTCAGCTTTGAACTTTCGTAAATAAATTTCTTCTCGAGACTCAACATGCTTGCTAAGTAGACTTTGACCATTGGAGGTTTGTAGATATTCATGCAGAGCGCCCTCAAGTCCCTCCAATTTTTCCGAGGTCGTAGTAGCTAGAGCAAAAAAACGATTTAGCTGATCATTCGCGTTATTAGGGATATTTTTGGTTTTATTAAGTGCAGCCCTGAACATGATCTGTTCATTTTTCGTAAAAGACTTAAATGCAACTTTCTTTAAAAGCTCACTTCCGATTTTTACAATTTCTTCATCGGATGCGAAGTCAACGTAATCGCAACTTTGCTGCTCAAACATATCTGCTCGTAGCAGAAAAGAATATCTATCACCACGAATATCATAGTGTGCCACACCTGGCTCAATATCTTCATATCGATATTTTCGGATGCTGCCGGTTACATTTTTTCCTGGAAAGGGCCCTTCCAAAGACTGAAGACTTAGTATCGTACTCCCATTACTGTCGCTTTCAGCAGTAGTCTGGAACGGCCCATAAAGCGAATCGCCGTTCTTTATTAAAATCAGAGGAGTAAAAGGAGGGGCATCAGTATATATAACCTTATCGTTTGGCGATGGTAGGCTTGTGCTGATTATTTGCAATGCCGCTTTTCTAGGCAATCTAGAGTCGACTTTTGATGCTGTAGTTACATAGCGACAATCGCCCTCTTTCCACTCCTGCGTAGTAGGTATCGCTTCAATCTGAAATAATTCACCGTTATCGAATTTCGTGTCTATATCGTGATAGTTACTTGTCACAAAAACCTGAGAGGTCTCACAAAAAAACTCTTTATCGTTTACTAAGTAGAGCTCACCATTGATTTGTTCAAATACCACGTCTAAAAAACCAAGATTTGGCGGCGCATCTGAGTTGTAAATGGCTCGGTACTTTTTCCCAAACAGAATTCTTTTGTTAGAGCTATCCATGTTTCTCTCGTTTTTTTGTCTATGACGATCAGGAATTACGCACTGAAAACCTACCCTTCCAACGCGTGGCTGTCCAGACAATTGATATCAGATGGCTAGCTCACAATTCGCTTACCCCTAGGTGGGAATCGGAGCGCGCTTCCCAACGCCGTATGCGACTTGAGAGAGCCATCATTGACCAGAGGCATCACCATTGATGGATTTTTTCTTGGCTCACCCACGCTATCAGACCGAATAAACGCGCGTTTGGACACATGGTGTAAATAGATAATCGGCCAACCCGAGCAAACCGCAATGGCCTCAAGAAGCTGGAAAGGACTTCGTGCTGCGAGCAGCTTCGTACAGACAACAGGGCACTCGAGCCATAAATAAACGCCCTCGCACCTGAAACCGTTACACCTGCTAAGTGAGTAACACGCATAAAAACCCAATCAGAAAACCTGTGTAACGCTGATAAAACGTTTAAATACAATGAGTTAGATTAACCCGTTACACCAGTTACACCCGTAACACCGCTTTGAGAGATGTATGTAGTCGCCCCGCTCCCCGTATGTATAAACTCCTACAGCGTCCCTTGTGATGCACAACCGCCGGGGCCCCTGGGGACTTTCTTAAGATACGGGGCAGGTAACCTGCGTGATCGTGTCAGCAGAAAGGTGCCCAGCTTAGTGAACAGGTGAACCGGGTGAACTGCTGTTCACCAGTGCATTTGCCCAATGAAAGAAAGCACTGGGGACCCTGGGCATTTCGGATAGACACGGGGCATAGAACCCGCGCGTTCGTGTTAGCGGCTGGATTTTTCAAGTTGGTTGACAGGTTGACACCCATTACAGTGGTTGACGCTATGCAGGTGTTCACTTTCAGCAACAGATACAGCCACCTTTACCGAAGCTGTAACGATGGCCCTTTTTCTTCAAGATCCTCAATTTCAACGATTGAAATTTCAATAATTTTCCAATGCCTCCCACTAACTCGATCCCGCGGGTTTCATGCCCCGTGTGGCAAGGAAAAGCTCAGGGTCCCCAGCGACCTTGGAACTGACCTTCATCAACACAAAAAACACGCCCCTGCTGACGTAAGTACCATTGCACTCCACACGTTTTATCTATTGTATGTTTGAAAACCAACGTCAGAACTGAAGGGATGCTATGAGCCGGAGCGATCGAGACAACCTGTTTTACGATGGGGGCCTAGCGGCAACGCTGGATCATCAGTTACGGTCAATCAAAGAGCTTGTTGAGCAAATTCCACGGGATCAGTTTTTATCGATCAGTGAAGATACGTTGGTTGAAAACCTCGTAGATAGGCTCTCAATCGATCCCCTCCTACTACACGAAGACCAGATACAGATGGAACACGGAGAGGTCAAAATCGATGTCACTGGCCGTTTTGACTACGACGGATTCCCTGGACGCACCGCAACTGCGGACGGTCATCAGCTCCGGTTTTTCATACCATTTTCGGGAGATCCTCAGCTTTGGAAACTCAAACCCAATGTCTGGAGCACCAGGATCCCTCGGGGAGAAATAGAGAGCAGAAAAAAATTGCTAACTCTCTCTTTTCGGAATACCAGCAACACAGAGCCTGAGTGGTATCAACAGGAGCTTGAGAATAGTTTGAGGCTCATCCGGGAATCTATTTCGGCTCAAAGCTCGATGCTGACGGAATACCACGCTTCGCTACCGCGCTCAGTTCGAGATTGTGTGCAGTACCGACGACTGCAGGTAGAAAAGCTTCATGGTCTGGCATCGGCCTTTAACATTCCAATGGTCAAAAAGACGGGCATGCCTGAGTACAGGTCGGTAGATGTTAAGAAAAAGACTGCGCAAGCCCTTCCGAGAGTTCCTCCAGCTGGTTACAAACCTGAGCCAGCAATCACGAATGAGCTGTACTCAGAGATTTTGAGCAATATTCGTCATATGGGTGCAACCTTTGAGGGCACTCCTCAAACGTATTCATCCTTAGGTGAGGAGGGTCTTCGCGACATTTTACTGGCTAGCTTAAATGGCGTTTATCAGGGAGCTGCCACCGGAGAAGCATTCCGCAAGTATGGTAAAACTGATATCCGAATCGAAGAAGAAACTCGCTCTGCATTCGTAGGAGAGTGCAAGCTGTGGGGGGGCGAAAAGATCCTTGTCGCGGCCCTTGATCAGTTGCTTGATTATTTGACTTGGAGGGACTGCAAGGCAGCCCTAATCCTATTCAATAAGTCAGTTTCTGGATTCGCCGGAGTACAAGAGACTATTTCTCAAGTACTGCCGCAGCATGAGCTTTTCATCCGATCTCAGCCAGGGCAATTAGGAGAATGGAGATTTACGTTCAGGGCAAAGGAGGACCAAGGACGGGAGGTAATCATTCACGTCTTCTGTTTCAACCTATACGTATCTCCTGAACGGGCAGGAAAGAAGCGGTAGATTGTGGCTTCAATTTTTCGCACAACCGGGCTGCGGTGACTCGCAACCGAGTTCGGACGCCCTCGTCTCACCTGCAACAGAAGGTCGGACAAAGGCGTTATTACCCGGCCGAAGGCGACACACCAACAACCATCTGATGGTGCTTTACCTAGCGGGGATAGCACGATATCAGTAGGCAGAAACATGCAGCGTGTATGCCCATATGTATGCCCAACTGGATGATTAGACAACAACTCCTTTAAATACAACAATTTAGAACTCAAGTTCAAATGACTGCGCACCAAGTACTAAAAACGGCTTACCGAAAGGTAGGCCGTTTTTTTATGCCTGCAGAAAAGCCCTCAGGCATACTCGCCCCCAACCACAAGGAGGCGATACGTGAACCCCCTCTTCCCCACCAATGGCATCACCACCGACCGGCTGACACTGCACGCCGCTCACCCTCGTCACGCCTTGGCCTTGCAAGCGCACCTGGTGCAAAACCGCGCCTACCTTCAACCTTGGGAGCCGGCTCGCGATGATGGCTTCTTCGAACTCAGCGCCATTACCCAGCGCCTCGAAGTCATGGCCGAGAAAACCGCCAACGGTGAAGCCTTGCATCTGCTGATACTGCGCGACCGCCGGATAATCGGCAGCTGCAACTTCAACAACATCGTGCGCGGCGCGTTCGAGGCCTGCCATCTTGGCTACGCACTTGATGAAACGGCCCAAGGCCAAGGGTTGATGCGCCAGGCGCTGAGCGCTGCGATTGACTATGTGTTCGCTGAGATGAAACTGCATCGAATCATGGCCAACTACAGGCCGGAAAACCAACGCAGTGCACGCCTGCTTGAGCGGTTGGGCTTTGAGCGAGAGGGGTACGCGCGGGCCTACTTGAAGATCAATGGCGCGTGGGCGGACCATGTATTGACGTCGCTGATCAACCCCGTGAACGGTGACGCATGAGCCTCAGCGTATTCGCAATCATCATGCTGGGCGCCGCCCTTCACGCCACCTGGAATGCGGTGGTCAAAGGCGGCGTCGACAAGCTGCTGACCACCTGCATGATCGCCTCCGCCGCTTCTTTGATTGCGCTGGCGGCCATCCCGTTTCTGGCGCTGCCGGCCAGAGAAAGCTGGCCCTTCATCGGCGCATCGGTGGTATTGCAGGTGCTGTATTTCGTGCTGGTGGCCTCGACCTACCGCATTGCCGACATGAGCCAGACCTATCCGATCATGCGCGGCACGGCGCCGCTGCTGGTCGCGCTGGTCAGTGTGCTGGTGTTGCACGAGCCGCTGTCGGCATATGCCTGGCTTGGCATTGGCGTGATCTGCCTGGGTATCTTGAGCATGGCCGCAGCGCCCTCGGCCGGGCATAACAAAGGGCTGGTGCTGGCGCTGATAAACGCTCTGGTGATCGCCGGCTATACGCTGATCGATGGCCTTGGCGTGCGCAAGTCCGGCGCACCCGCGGCTTACACGCTGTGGATATTTTTGCTGACGGGCATCCCGCTTGCCGCGTGGGCTTTAGCCGCCCGGCGTGCAGCATTCTGTCACTGCGTCGCCCACCACTGGCGGCTTGGCGCCGTCGGGGGCGCAGGCACTGTGGCGTCATACGGTCTGGCGCTGTGGGCGATGACACACGCACCTATCGCCACCGTCTCGGCCCTGCGCGAAACCTCAATCCTGTTTGGCGTGGTGATCTCGGCTTGGGTGCTCAAAGAACAGCTCACACGCGTGCGCATGATTGCCGCCTGCATCATTGCCGCCGGCGCGATGGTATTGCGCCTGGGCTGACCTGGACACATGCGCACAAAAAAACTGAGGATCTGTACTTTGACGCTCCAGGTAACCCGCTGCTAGTGTCCTGCTTCCCTACATGGAGCACCTGTGATGAAACTGGATATCTATCAAGTCGACGCGTTCAGCCAACAGGTGTTCGGTGGTAACCCCGCGGCCGTGTGCCCGCTGACCGAGTGGTTGCCCACCGAGCAACTGCACCACATCGCCGCCGAAAACAACCTTTCGGAAACCGCCTTTTTCGTGCCCCGTGGCGAGGTCTATGAGTTGCGCTGGCTCACCCCCGAAGTCGAAGTGGACCTGTGTGGCCATGCGACGTTGGCTGCCGCCTGGGTGTTGATTCACAAGCTGCCGAATGCGCCTGAAGTCTTGCGCTTTGCCACCCGCAGCGGTGAGCTTCGCGTGACGCGCAATGGCGACGAACTGGCAATGGACTTCCCGGCCAAACAGCCCGAGCGTTGCGAGCCGCCAGCCGGCCTGTTGAGCGCGCTGGGGCTCGAACACGCCGAGGTGTATGCCACTGATGACTATATCGTTCTCGTTGAAGACGAAGCCCAGGTCGCGGCCCTCGCGCCAGATTTTGCACGCCTCAAGGGCCTGCCCAAACGCGGGATAGCCGTGACAGCCAAAAGTACACGCTTTGATTTTATTTCCCGTTGGTTTGGCCCGAACGTGGGCGTCAATGAAGACCCGGTGACCGGCTCGGCCCACACCTCGCTGGCACCGTTCTGGGCCGAGCGCCTGGGCAAGTTGCAGTTGAGCGCCGAACAGGGCGGCAAGCGCCGTGGGCAACTGCGGTGTGAACTCAATGGCGACCGCGTGATCATTTCAGGCCATGCCGCACTCTACCTGCAAGGCACGATTTACCTGTAAAAAGGACCACCCAAGGACAACAGATCATTCTCAAAATGAACGGAGTTCAGCGCGTGTTTTCGATTTCCCGCCGTCAACTGTCGATGATTGCCGCAGCGCTCGCGCTGGCCGGCTGTCACCCCCCCGTCAACGAACAGCCTCCGGCACCGGAATTGGGCTCGGGTTACCGCACCGACCTCACCACCCGCCACGCCGAACGCCATATGGCCGCCGCCGCCAACCCGCTGGCGGCTGAAGCCGGACGCGAGATGTTGCGCCAGGGCGGTTCGGCGATTGATGCGGCGATTGCGATGCAGGCAGTGCTGACCCTGGTGGAGCCGCAGTCATCCGGCATCGGCGGTGGCGCGTTCATCATGCTGTGGGATGGCAAAAATGTGCACGCCTATGACGGCCGTGAAACAGCACCCGCCGGCGCGACTGAGCGCTTGTTCCTGAAGGCCGACGGCACACCCATGGCGTTTCCCGAGGCGCAGATTGGCGGGCGCTCGGTCGGCACGCCGGGCGTCTTGCGGGCACTGCAGATGGCGCACCAGAAGACCGGGCACCTGCAATGGGCCAAGCTGTTTGAACCGGCGATTCGACTGTCGGAGCAAGGCTTTGCGATTTCCCCACGTTTGCACGCGCTGATTGCTGCCGACCGCTACATTCCCCAGTCGCCGGAAATGGCGGCCTACTTTCTGAACGCCGATGGCTCGCCTAAAGCCACCGGTACACTGCTGAAAAACCCGGCACTGGCTGCGGTGTTCAAGCGCATCGCCAAGGAAGGGCCAGACGCGCTGTACCAGGGGCCGATTGCCGATGAAATCGCGCGCAAGGTGCAGGGCAATCGCAATGCGGGCAGTCTCTCGCAGGCCGACCTTCGAGGCTACACCGCCAAGGAACGCACGCCGCTGTGCACCGATTACAAGCAATACCGGGTGTGCGGCATGCCGCCGCCGTCGTCGGGCGGGATAGCCGTCGCGCAGATCCTCGGCACCTTGCAGGCGGTGGAGGCCCGTGACCCGCGCCAGGCCATCGCGCCGATGAAACCGGTGAAGAGTGCATCGCCTGCGGGCCTTGAGCCTACGCCCGAAGCCGTGCACCTGATCGCCGAAGCGGGCCGCCTGGCTTTTGCCGACCGCGCGCTGTATGTGGCCGACTCGGACTTCACCCCGGTACCGGTCGCGGGCCTTGTCGCACCCAACTACCTGGCACAGCGCGCCGCCCTGATCGGCGAACGCAGCATGGGCATTGCCAAGCCGGGCACGCCGGCGGGCATCCAGGTGGCCTACGCGCCGGACCGCTCGCCGCTGCGCATCTCCACTTCGCAAGTGGTGGCGGTGGATGACCAGGGCGGCGCTGTGTCGATGACCACCACGGTAGAAGCGGCGTTCGGTTCCCACGTGATGGTTCAGGGCTTTTTGCTCAACAACCAGATGACCGACTTTTCGTTTATCCCGCAAGAAAACGGCCAGCCGGTGGCCAATCGCGTCGAGCCCGGCAAACGCCCGCGCTCGGCCATGGCCCCGACCCTGGTGTTCGACCGCCAGAGCGGCGAGCTGCTGGCGACGGTGGGTTCTCCAGGCGGTTCGCAAATCATCGAGTACGTGAGCAAATCCCTGGTGGCCATGCTCGACTGGAACCTCGACCCGCAAGCCGCCATCAGCCTGCCCAACTTCGGCAGCCGCAATGGCGCGACCGAATTGGAGGCCGGCCTGTTCAGTCCGGCGTTGAAACAGGCGCTGCGTGACAAGGGCCACGCGTTGAGCGAAATCGATATGACCAGCGGCATCCAGGCCATTGTTCGCACGCGCGATGCTCAAGGCAAGGTCACACTGAGCGGCGGCGCCGACCCTCGGCGCGAAGGCGAAGCAGTCGGCGACTGAATGTTCTACGAACGGAGAGAGTGCCGTGCAGCAGGCTGATAATCTCGGCGCCCTCCCCGGCGTCGACCATGGTTTTTGTTCAATCAATGACCCGGCGCGCCCGGACGCGGTGTTCATCTGCAAGCAGGTGCACAGTGCCACGGTGATTGAATGGCAGGCGGCCCTGGAGGCCAACAGCGTCGCGGCGGATGGCGTGTTCACGCGCGAGCATCAGCCGATTGCAGTGATTACGGCCGATTGTCTGCCCATTCTTATCGCGGCTCAAGACGGTGCGAGGGTCGCCGCGGTGCATGGCGGTTGGAAGGGCTTGCAGGGTGGGATCATCGCCAATGCCGTGCAGCAATTTGCCGACGAAGGCATCGCCGTGGAGCAGTTGCAGGTGGCTATCGGACCGTCGATCAAACCGTGCTGCTATGAAGTGAGCGAGGACTTTATGGCGCAGTTTCAGGCGGAACAAGGCCACCTTTGGCGTGACGGTCAGGCGCCGTGGAACTTCGTACAACCGGCGCCATTGCTGCCCCCCGAAATTGCCCCGCCCTATGCCAGGCAAACGGGAAGTGCCTGGTTTGATTTGAGCGGCTACGGGGTGATGTTGCTGCAAGCAGCAGGATTCAAGCGTGAGCAGATCGACGTCAGTGAAGTGTGTACATATTGCACTTCCGCCAGCTTCGCCAGCTATCGCAGGCGCACGCATCACCCTGAAGAAGCGAAGACGTTGATCTATTCGTGGATTGCTCGCACAGACCGGTGAAAGATAACCTACAACCTCTATTCTCAAATTCCGCTCAAGGGTTGCTGCGCAAAGTGCCATGTCATTTTTTGCGGTAAAAAGCCCCTTGAGCAGACGCCCCTCCCCTGCGATTTTCTGGCTCGTTCCTTCTTGCCGGAGACTACGTCAAAGACGTAGTATTTCGCGTGTTAACGATCATAGAGTCTCCGCTTTTCAGCAAGCTATGGCCCGACTATTGGACCGAAGAGGAAAGAGGCGTTTTCATGGCTTGTCTAGCCAGCCATCCTGAAGTCGGAGCGGTTGTGCCTGGTTCGGGTGGCTGCCGCAAGGTTCGTTGGAGCCAGGACGGCCGTGGAAAAAGTGGAGCGGTGCGAATCATCTACACCACACAATTGGCTTGCGGCGCCCTGGTAGCTCTACTGATCTACGGAAAGGGCGCTACCGAGAATATTCCAGCGCACATCCTGAACAAAATCGCGAAGGACATGAACCATGCCACTCACTGAGAAACAACTGAAGGAACGTGACGCCAAACGCAACATTGGCGAAGAGTTGCTGGCTGCCATTCAGGATGTGAAAGCGGGACACTATGGCGCCGTACATCACGTTGAAACCACTCAAGCAGCGGAGGCAAGAAGTAAGACAGGACTGTCGCAACCCAAATTTGCTGAGCTTTTGGGGGTTTCGGTAAGAACGCTTCAAGAGTGGGAACAAGGCCGTCGCGCGCCCTCAGGCGCGGCGCGTTCACTGTTGCACATTGCAACCATAAGACCAGACGTGTTTCGCGAGGTGCTTAGTAACGCCTGATGGCGTTACTAGTCCGCTGTCGGGTCATTATCGGCTGATCTTAAGCCCCTTACGCCCTGCATGCCGCTCCAGCGCCAGCTCGATCAACCGGCTCACCAGCTCGCTGTAACTCATCCCCGCCGCCTGCCACAGCTTCGGGTACATGCTGATACGTGTGAAGCCTGGCAATGAGTTGATCTCGTTGATCAGCACTTCACCGTCATCGGTGAGGAACACATCAACCCGTGCCAGACCCGCGCAACCCAATACCTCAAACGCTTCGATGGCCAAGTGGCGAATACGCTCGCTGGCTTGGACGCTGATATCGGCCGGCACCACCACTTGGGCCGCCTGCCCGTCGATGTATTTGCTGTCGTAGGAATAGAAGCCGTTGCTCACCACAATCTCGCCACAGCCGCTGGCGATGGGGTTGTCATTGCCCAATACGGCGCATTCGATTTCACGGCCCTGGACCGCAGATTCCACCAGCACTTTTTCATCGAAGCCCAAGGCCAGCTCTACGGCGGCCTGGTACTCGGCTTCGTTACCTACCTTGCTCACGCCCACCGAGGAACCCTGGTTGGCGGGTTTGATAAACATTGGCAAACCGAGCTTATTCACAGCCGTTTCGAACGAAGTACGCGCTGCATTGCGTCGGGTCAGGGTGATAAACGGTGTGACGGCAATACCGGCATCGCGTAGCAGACGCTTGCTGACGTCTTTGTCCATGCAGACCGCTGAGCCCAGCACGTCGGAACCGACGAAAGGCAGGTCGGCCATGCGTAGAAGGCCTTGTAGGCAGCCGTCTTCGCCAAGGGTGCCATGGACGATCGGGAAGATTACGTCGATGTGTTCCAGCAGGCCTTGCCCGGAGGTTTCCACCACTTGCTGGTTGGCCTTGCCCGGCACGACCGCCAGTTCGCGGTTGGAGTGGTTGAGAGCGATGAGCGCCGGGTTTTCCTGGTTGATCAGGAAGTTCGACGTGTCGTTGAGGTGCCAGTGGCCGGCCTTGTCGATGCCGATCAAGATGGGTTCAAAGCGCGAACGGTCCAGCGCATCGACGATATTGCGCGCCGACTGCAACGAGACTTCATGCTCGGCCGAACGGCCACCAAAAATAATACCTACCCGCACCTTGCTCATGACCCGGCCTCACCATTGAAAGTAAGGCTTCTTACCATGAGCGGTCAGCGATTCGCTACCAGATGTGCGCCGAACAGCAGGTAGCAACCCCCGGCAAAGCGGTCGAGCCATTTGCGTGAACGCGCGTAAAGGTTGGCCATGCGTTCGCTGGAAAACACCAGGGCAACGCTGGAATACCAACTGAACGACAAGGTGGCCATGGTGATGACCGCCAGGGTAAGCAGCGCTGGCGAAGGGGATGGCGGCATGGTCGAGGCAAAGGCCGTGGCGACGAACAGCGCAGCCTTGGGGTTGGACAAATTGCCCAGTAACCCGAACCGCCACGCAGAGAACAATGAGCGGCGCGGCGCGTCGGGCAGAACCGTCTGGCCCGAAGCCGGAGCCGAGCGTTTGAACAATTTGAGCCCGAGGTAGATCAGGTAACAACCGCCGATGATCTTGAACGCCAGGTAGAGCATCGGCGCAGCAGTAAACAGCGACTTGATGCCCAGGCCGCCCGCCAAGCCCCAAATGATCGTGCCGCTGGCCACGCCCGCCGAGGCCACAACGCCATGGCGCCTGGAGCAGCTGGCAGCCAACTGCGCGGTGTTGAAAAAGTTTGGCCCAGGCGTCACCACAGCAACCGTCCACAGCAGTGCCAGCGAGGCCAACGGGGCCACATAGGCGGGGTTGAAAAAATCCATGGGCCAGCTCCGTCAGCGCAGTGCACGAACCCGGATCATAGGCCTCGACTCACGCTTGCACAATCGTACAAGACCCCGGCAGACAACCGCTGCAGACTCGGTTAACGTGTTTCCACCACTACATGTGACAAGTCATCATGGGCCAACCCACTTCCACCCTCGACTGGCTGCACCGCGCCCCGCACGCCAGCGGCCTGGACCGTATCGAGGCGTACTTTGCCGGTTTTGCGTTCGACCCGCATCGCCACGACACCTACGCCATCGGGCGCACCTTGTTTGGCGTGCAGAGCTATCACTACCGCGGTTGCATGACCCACAGCCTGCCGGGCCGGACCATGGTGATTCACCCCGATGAATCCCATGATGGCCGCGCCAGCAGTGTGGAGGGTTTCAAGTACCGCATGATTTATGTGGAGCCGGCGTTGATCCAACAGATTCTCGGTGGTCGGCCATTGCCGTTTATCCACAACGGTTTGTCGACTGACCCGCGCCTGTTTCGCGCCAGCGAAGTGTTGCTGCAAAGCCTGGACTGCCCGATCGACCCGATGCAGGAACAGGACGCCCTGTTCGACCTGGCACACGCGCTGAACGCGGCATCCGGCGCAATCATCAGCCGCAAATCCTTCGATTACGTGGCCGCCGAGCGCGCCCGTGAGTTTATCCACAGCGCCCTGGGCCGCAGCATCACCCTGGATGAAATGGCCGACCATTGCGGCCGCGATCGCTGGGCGCTGTCGCGAGACTTTCGTTTGTTGTTCGGCACCAGCCCCTACCGCTACCTGACCATGCGGCGGCTGGATTTGGTGCGCAGCTTGCTGGCCCAAGGCCAATCGCTGGTGGACGCGGCCCTGACGGCGGGATTCACCGACCAGAGCCATATGACCCGGCAATTTCGCAGCACCTACGGCATGCCGCCGTCGCGATGGGTGAAGATGCTCGGGCGCTGATGGGCCCATCTGAAATGCGATTAAACCTGTGGGAGCTGGCTTGCAGCACGCTGCAGCTGTGGCTTACAACTGGCGCCCGACAACCGGCGCGCCGATGCTGAGGAAATTGCCGCCGGCGATATGGTGCAAGGTGCGCAATTCGTCATGCCCTTCGAAGTGCCAATGCCCGTCGCTGAACACGCGCTCGTCGGCGTAGGCGGCGACCACTTCGCCGAGGATCAGGTCGTAGGTCTGCTGGTTGTGCGGCTCGGGCAGCAAGCGGCACTCCAGCCAGGCCACGCAGCCTTCCAGCAGCGGTGCCTGGGTGTGTTCGCCACTGAAGGTGTGCAGGCCGTAGGCGGCGAACTTATCCGTTTCCGAACCGCTGGTATTGCCGACCGTCTGCACCAGATCGGCCTGGGCCACACAGGGCACCTGCAACACGAAGGTGCCGGCGCCTTCCAGCAGCTGCCGGGTCCAGGTGGACTTGTCCAACACCACGGCGACTTTGGGCGGTTCAAAATCCAGCGGCATGGCCCAGGCGGCAGCCATGATATTGCGTTTGCCGTCGTGGGCGGCACTCACCAGCACCGTCGGCCCATGGTTGAGCAAGCGGTAGGCCTTGGACAGCGGAACGGGGCGACGGTGGGTCGGGCTCATGGAGGGTCGGCTCTTCAAGCAAGAAAAAACCTACGATACCTCAAGCATAAGCCCTACGGGTCAGCTCGACAGCTGATTGGCGAACTGCCCCACCGCGCTGACGACTTTTTGCGCGCCGTCCTGAATCTCCACAATCACCGTGCCCGCCTCGGCCGCCAGGGCCAGGCCTTGCTCGGCCTGCAGGCGACCGTCGTTCATCAAGGTGACCGCATCGCGGGCCATGTCCTGGTTCTGGCGCACCACGCCGACAATCTCTTCGGTGGCTTTGCTGGTACGCGAGGCCAACTGACGCACCTCATCGGCCACCACCGCAAAACCACGGCCCTGCTCACCGGCACGCGCCGCTTCAATGGCTGCGTTGAGCGCCAGCAGGTTGGTCTGTTCGGCGATGCCGCTGATGGTCTTGACGATGGTGCCGATCACTTGGGATTGCGCATTCAACGCCTCGATGCCATCACCGGCCTGTTGCATGTGCTTGGCCAGATCACGCATCACATCCACCGCCTGGGTCACTACAGTGGTGCCGCGCTGGGCGCTGTTGTCGGTTTGCAGCGAGGTGCTGTAGGCGATGTTGGCAGCTTCGGCCACGGCTTGTTCCCGATTGACCTGATCGGTAATCACCGTGGCGAACTTGACCACTTTGTACAGCCGGTCATTGGCGTCCAGCACCGGGTTGTACGTAGCTTCCAGCCAAACCGTGCGGCCGTGGCTATCGATCCGCTTGAAGCGTGCGGCAACAAACTCACCGGCGTTCAGGCGCTTCCAGAACTGTTGGTATTCGGCGCTGTTGTACTCCTGCGGTTCGCAGAACATGCGGTGATGTTTGCCCTGGATCTGCGCCAGGCTGTAGCCCATGCCACCGAGAAAGCGGTCATTGGCCGTGAGTACATGCCCGTCGAGGTCGAATTCGATCACCGCCGTGGAACGCACCAGCGCAGTGATCAGGTTTTCGTGCTCGCGCGACGCCTCGATGGTGCGGGTGAGGTCGCTTGAGTAAATCGAAAAATGCTTGATGCGCCCTGCCGAGTTGCGCACCGGCTGCACGATCGAGCGCAGCCACGCTTCCTTGCCGTTGCCACGTATCAGGCGCACGGCGCCGGCGAAGTGTTCGCCGCGCACCAGGGCATTTTTAAAGCGCAGCTGGAATTCGTCCTGACGCACATGCGGCGGCACCAGCTCATCAATGTGACGCCCCACGATGTTGCTGGCCTGGTAAACCAGTTCTTGCAGGAAGTTGGCATTGGCCCACTCCACCCGGCCGTCGGCGTCCAGCGTCAGGCACAGCATTTCACTTTCCAGGCTCTCCTTGACCTGCTGCAAGCTCGACAATTCTTCGCGAAGAGCAGACAGCTCTTGCTTGAGGCGGGTATTGAACATGGGGCACCGATGGGCTTTTGGGGAGGTGTGTCTGACCTGCATCGGCGCTGCCGGCGTTTTCTGAAGCGCTTTTTTTCGCCGCACCCCACTGTTTTTTGGATCCATTAACCGCCGTTGTTTCGACACACGCCCATCACTTGATACTCCAGGGTATTGAGCTTGCCGGTGGAGTCTTCATAGGTCATGCGCGACGGCACCGCCTCGCAGGCGCGGATCGGCGGCGTCACGTTGACTACCTTCTCAATGTCCAACTCCATGCCATAGCGATAGGTCTGCACCTCGGGCGCGGGTTTGCCCTTCTTTTCGGCGTAAGCGGCCATGGCCTTTTCATTGCGCTCCATCATCAGGGCAAAAGTGCGGTCCCCGCCGCCTTCGGCCAACGCGCCAAAAGACAGGGCAGCGACCAAGACACCCAGGGCAACTTTAAAAGCATTCATTATTAGTTCCTCGTCTGAAAAGTTCAGTGACGAGATTAATCAACCAACCCTGACGCAATGTTCACCAAAACATTACTTATTTGTTAGGTGGCCGTAAGTTTCCAGAATTGTAATGTTCACGCAATGAGTTCGTTATCCACGGTTTGCAACTATCGGCCCGGGCCAGATCAATAAGAACGCCCGACTCTATAAGAAGCTGAAAACTGCCAATAACCAGGAGCGAACCATGCGCATTACTAACCATATCCTTCCCTTATCCTTGCTCGCCGCACTGCCCCTGGCGGCCGTAGCCGTAGAGACCAAGCCCGAAGGTTTTATCGAAGGCAGCCGCGTGAACGTGCTGGCCCGCACGTTTTACTTCAACCGCGATGATCGCAAGGGCCAGTCAAGCCCTACCGGCAACGGTTACTCCGAGGCCCTGGCGCAAGGCTTGACCGGCAAATTCGAATCCGGGTTTACCCAAGGCACCGTAGGGTTTGGCCTGGATGCGTTTGTCATGTACGGCCTCAAGCTCGACTCGGGCACCGGTCGCAGCGGCGGCAAGGGTTCGTTCGCGGTGTTGCCGGTAGACAGCGACAACCACCCCGAAAGCAGCTACAGCAAATTCGGCGGTGCGGCCAAACTGCGGGTACTGGACACGGTGATAAAGGCTGGCGATGTGTTCCCCGCCACGCCGGTGGTGGCCGCTGGCGATTCGCGCTTGTTGCCGCAAAGCTTTCGCGGCGTCACCGCGCAGAACACCAGCCTTGAGGGCTTAAGCCTGCAAGGCGGGCGCTTGAGCGGCATGAGCCAGCCGAGCGAAAGCGGCATGAACAAAGGCTTTGCGACCTTCTATGCAGGCAAGGTCGACTCACCCTGGATCGGCTATTTCGGCGGCGACTACACGGTGAACAAACACCTCAGTGTCAGTGCGTACAGCAGCCGCCTGAAGGACGCCTGGGACCAGTACTACGTCGGCATCAACGCCAGTTACCCGCTGAGCGACGACGTGTCCTTGTTCGGCGACGTCAATTATTACAAGGCCGTGGACGAAGGCAAAAAACTGCTCGGCGAATTCAACAACAACATCTGGAGCGCCAGGCTCGGGGTCAAGGTTGGCGCCCACAGCCTGGCCCTCTCGCACCAGCGCAACAATGGCAATGACGACTTCGACTACCTGCGCCAGTCGGACTTCATCTTCCTCAATAACTCGATCCAGTACAGCGACTTCAACTCGCCCAAGGAACGCTCGTGGATGGCGCGCTACGACCTCGACATGCAGGCCTTCGGTATTCCCGGCCTGTCATTCATGACCCGCTATGCCAAAGGCACCGGCGCCGACTACAGCAACGCCAACGCGGTGTACATGCGCCGCGACGCCGCCGGTAACCCGCTGACCGATCAACGCCGGTGGGAACGGGATATCGAGGCCAAATACGTGGTGCAAAGCGGCAGCCTCAAGGATTTGTCCTTGCGTTTACGCCAGGCCACGGTGCGCTCCAGTGCGTTCGAGTCAGACCTGGAGGAAGTTCGCTTGATTGCCGAGTACCCACTGGTTGCACTGTGACTCCTTACATTCGCTTGCCGTTAACTAACATCTGTTCACAAATAGCCAGTTATCAAAACTGTAATATTGAGCTCAGCTTCCCGTTAAGTTGAAGTTCCTATACTCGGATCAACTTATTTGCACCGAGCAACATTCATCTCTAGAAGCTTTTTTGTAGCTCCTTTGGAAAGAGATGAATTTTTAACGCCCCTTGGGGCGTTTTTTTTTGCGGGCAGGTTTAGCAGCGACCAATGGTCGCAGTTGACCCTGAAGCTACTTCACAGTTCAGACTTTTCCTACTCACAAAACACCTGATTCCATAAGGAAATGGAGCCCTTCTCCCCCAGTAAAAGGTAAAACCCCCATGCGTATCCTTGTGGTTGAGGACGAGCAAAAAACCGCCGACTACCTGCAACAGGGCCTGAATGAAAGCGGCTATGTAGTGGACTGCGCGTCCAATGGCATCGACGGCCTGCACCTGGCCGGGCAGCACGCCTATGAGCTGGTGATCCTCGACGTCAACCTGCCGGGCAAGGATGGCTGGGAGGTGTTGGAGCAGCTTCGCCGCAATGGCACGCAACGGGTGATGATGCTGACTGCCCGTGGCCGCCTGGCCGACAAGATCAAGGGCCTGGACATGGGCGCCGATGATTACCTGGTCAAACCCTTCGAGTTTCCCGAGTTGCTGGCGCGTGTGCGTACCCTGTTGCGGCGCAGCGAACATATCCCGCAGCCGGACGTGTTCCGCGTATCGGACCTGGAACTGGACCCGCGCCGCCATCGCGCCTATCGCGGCACCCGGCGTATCGACCTGACCACCAAGGAGTTTGCGCTGCTGCAGGTGCTGATGCGCCAGACCGGCGAAGTACTGACCCGTACGCAGATTATTTCGCTGGTGTGGGACATGAATTTCGACTGCGACACCAATGTGGTGGAAGTCTCCATCAGCCGCTTGCGGGCCAAGGTCGATGACCAGAGCGAGGTGAAACTGATCCACACCATTCGCGGCGTGGGTTATGTGCTGGAGGCGCGCGGATGAAAGCCGGCAGTTTGTCGATGCGCCTGGGCTTGACCGTCAGCATGATGGGCGCGGGCCTGGTGCTGTTGCTGGCGACCCTGGCGTACGTGGCGCTGACCCACGAGCTGGAAAAGCTGGCGCGCAAGAACCTGGAAAGCAAGATGGAGCAGATCCAGCACAGCCTGGCCCAAGGCCTGGACGCCAACCGCATTCGCGCCCGCCCGCACTCATTGATGGACCTGGTGATCGGCCACGACAATTTCTACCTGACCATCGTCGGCACCGCGCCGGATGAAAGCGTACTGCTGAGCATTGGCGCCAAGCCCCAGGAGCCTTTGCTGACGGACTTCGCCCCCAGGCAAACCCTCGGCTACCTCAATTGGGCCGACAGCAATGACAACCAGGTGCTCAGCGCCTCCAGCCTGATGCGCCTGGCCAATGGCGAACGGGTGCGCGTGCTGCTGTCGCTGGACCGCATGGACGATCAAGCGTTGCTCAGTGCCTACCTGCGCGCCACCTTGATTGCCTTGCCGATGCTGCTGATCCTGATCGGCATGGGCGCCTGGTGGCTGGTGCAACGCGGGCTCGCGCCGTTGAAGCAGTTCAGCCATGTGGCGGCCAAAGTCACCACCCAGGACCTGACCCACCGTTTATCCATCGACAACCTGCCCCATGAGCTGGGCGAATTGGCCCATGGCTTTAACGTGATGCTCGACCGTCTGGACGCGGGGGTGCAACAGCTGTCGCAATTCTCCGATGACCTTGCCCATGAAATGCGTGCGCCACTGACCAACCTGATGGGCAAGGCCCAACTGACACTGTCCCGCCAGCGGCCACCGGAGGAATACAAAGCGGTGCTGGAATCCAACACCGAAGAGCTCGAACGCCTGGCGCGCATCGTCTCCGACATGCTGTTTCTGGCCCAGGTCAGCCATCCGGCCGCGCGGGGCTCATTTACCCACGTGTCGCTGGCGGACGAGGCCCATCGCGTGATGGATTTGTTTGCCTTAAGTGCCGAAGACAAACAACTGACCCTGACCCTCAGCGGCGATGCCCAGGTGCAGGGCGACCGCCTGATGATTCAACGTGCGCTGTCCAACCTGCTGTCCAATGCCATTCGCCACAGCCCGGCGGCCTCGCATATTTCGCTGCTGGTGGAGGCCTATGGCAATCAGGTTGCGCTGTCGGTCAGCAACCCCGGCCCCGGAATCGAGGCGCAGCACCTGCCGCACCTGTTCGAACGTTTCTACCGCGTCGACAGCAGCCGCGCCCGCACCGAAGGCGGCACCGGGTTGGGCCTGGCCATCGTGCAATCCATCATGGCCCTGCACCAGGGGCAGGCTGACGTACGCAGCCTGCCCGGCGGCTTTACCTTGTTTCGCCTGGTGTTTCCTCGGGTACTGCCTGAATAGGGAGTGCGCACTTCAAACCCCAGCAATTCGATGTTGGAGCTGCCGAGCTTTAGCGAGGTTGCGAAAGCGGTGGGTCAGGCAACTTATATCTCGCCTGTGCCGCCGCCTTCGCAGCCTCGCTGGGGCTCGACAGCTCCCACATTTGGTTGCTGCACTGCATACGCATCATTCCTCCTTGCGATGCGCCCACTGGTACAGCGCCGGCAGCACCAGCAAGGTCAGCAACGTAGAGGAAATAATCCCGCCAATCACCACCGTCGCCAGCGGCCGCTGCACTTCGGCGCCGGTGCCGGTGGCGAGTGCCATGGGGATAAACCCGAGTGACGCTACCAGCGCCGTCATCAACACCGGGCGCAAGCGCGTCAGCGCGCCTTCGTTGACCGCCAACGCTAACGGACGCCCTTCTTCACGCAGGTTGCGGATAAAGGCAATCATCACCAGGCCGTTCAGCACCGCCACACCCGACAACGCGATAAAGCCCACACCCGCCGAGATCGACAGCGGAATATCGCGCAGCCACAACGCCATGATTCCACCGGTCAAGGCGAACGGAATCCCGGTAAACACCAGCAAACCATCCTTGAGGTTGTTGAACATCATGAACAGCAACCCGAACACCAGCAGTAACGCCACCGGCACCACAATACGCAAACGCTCGGAGGCTTCCTTCAGCTGTTCGAACTGGCCACCCCAGGTGGTCCAGTAACCGGCGGGCACCTTTACCTGGGTGCTGATGGCCGTCTCGGCCTCCTCAACAAACGAGCCGATATCACGCCCTCGCACGTTGGCGCTGACGATCACCAGGCGCTTGCCATTCTCGCGGCTGATCTGGTTCGGGCCGAGCACCAGGTCCAGGCTCGCCACCTGGGACAAGGCAATAAACCCCAACTGCCCCGCCGCATTACCGGCCTGGGCAGGCACCGGAATCAACAGCCGCGACAGGCCCTCGATATCGGTGCGCAATGCGTCGGATAACCGCACAACCATGTCGAAACGCCGGTCGCCTTCGTACAACGTACCGGCCTGGCGCCCACCCACGGCCACGGCAATGGTGTCCTGCACATCGCCCACATTCAGGCCAAAACGTGCGGCCTTGTCACGGTCGATATTGATCGTCAGCACCGGCAGACCAGAGGTCTGTTCCACCTTCACCTCCGAGGCGCCATCGAGTTTTTGCAAGGTTTCGGCGATTTCCCCGGCGGTCTTGTTGAGCACCGCCATGTCATCGCCAAACACCTTCACCGCCACGTCACTGCGCACCCCGGAAATCAGCTCGTTAAAACGCAACTGGATCGGTTGCGACAATTCATACGCACTGCCCGGCACAATCGCACTGGCGCGCTGGATATCGGCGATCAGCGCTTCGCGCGACTTGTTCGGATCCGGCCATTGGTCCTTCGGCTTAAGCATCACGTAGCTGTCGGAAATGTTCGGCGGCATCGGGTCGGAAGCGATTTCCGCCGTGCCGGTGCGCGCAAACACCCGCTCGATTTCCGGCACTTGGGCGATCAGTATTTTTTCCAGCTGCTGCTGCATCTGCACCGATTGCGTCAGGCTGGTACCGGGTACGCGCAAAGCCTGCTGGGCGAAGTCGCCTTCGCTGAGGCTGGGGATAAATTCGCTGCCCATGCGACTCGCCACCGCGCCCGAAGCGACGATGGTCAATACCGCCAAACCGAATACCAAGGCACGACGCGCCATGACCCAATCCAGCACCGGCCCATAGACCCGACGTGCAGTGCGCATCACCAGGTTTTCTTCTTCCTTGACCTTGCCGGTCACGAACAGCGCTATTGCGGCGGGCACGAACGTCACCGACAGAATCATCGCGCCCAGCAGCGCAATCACCACGGTAAACGCCATGGGATGGAACATCTTCCCGGCCACGCCAGTGAGGGCGAAAATCGGCAGGTAAACCACCATGATGATCAACTGCCCAAAGATCAGCGCCCGCCGTGCTTCCTTGGCCGCCGCGAACACTTCGTGCAGGCGCTCGCTGCGCGTTAACAACCGCCCATGCCGCTGCTGTGCATGGGCCAGGCGGCGGATCGCGTTTTCGACGATCACCACTGCGCCGTCGACGATGATGCCGAAGTCCAGCGCACCGAGGCTCATCAGGTTGGCGCTGACCTTGTTGGTGAACATGCCGGTAAAGGTGAACAACATTGCCAGCGGAATCACCATCGCCGTGATCAACGCCGCGCGGATATTGCCCAGGAACAGAAACAACACCGCGACCACCAGCAGCGCGCCTTCGAAGAGGTTTTTCTTCACCGTGGCGATGGCTTTTTCCACCAGGTTGGTGCGGTCGTAGACCGTGACGGCGACCACACCGGCGGGCAGTGAGCGGTTGATCTCTTCGAGTTTTTTCGCCACGGCCTGGGACACGGTGCGGCTGTTTTCGCCGATCAACATGAACACCGTGCCCAACACCACTTCCCGGCCGTTTTCGGTGGCCGCGCCGGTGCGCAACTCGCGGCCGATTTCGACTTGCGCCACATTGCGCACGCGGATCGGCGTGCCATCCGAGCTGGTGATGACAATGTTGGCGATATCATCAATCGACGCCACCTGACCCGGCGCACGGATCAGCAATTGCTCGCCACTGCGCTCGATGTAACCGGCGCCGACGTTGGCATTGTTGCGCTCCAGCGCCGTGACCAGATCACCCAACGTCAGGTTGTAGGCCGCCAGGCGCTTGGGGTCCGGGGCTATCTGGTATTCCTTGGCGAAGCCGCCGATGGTGTTGATTTCGGCCACGCCCGGCACATTGCGCAGTTGCGGCTTGATGATCCAGTCCTGGATCACGCGCAGGTCGGTCGGCGTGTAGGGCGTGCCGTCGTCCTTGCGCGCGCCGTCTTCGGCCTCGACGGTCCACAGGAAAATCTCCCCAAGGCCGGTGGAGATCGGCCCCATCGCAGTTTCGATACCCAACGGCAATTGCCCGCGTGCCACTTGCAGGCGCTCGTTGACCAATTGGCGGGCGAAGAACAGGTCGGTGCCGTCTTTGAAAATCACCGTCACCTGGGACAACCCCGAACGCGACAACGAGCGCGTCTGCTGCAAACCCGGCAACCCGGCCATGGCGGTTTCAATCGCAAAGGTAATGCGCTGTTCGGTTTCCAGCGGCGAAAAACCGGCCGCCGCCGAGTTGATCTGCACCTGCACGTTGGTGATGTCGGGCACCGCGTCGATGGGCAACTTCTGATAGCTGGCGATGCCGACACCAGCCATCAACAGCACCGCCAGCAGCACGATGAGGCGCTGCTCGATGGCGAATTGGATAAGGCGCTCAAACATGGGGAATCACTCGCAGGATCAATGGGCGTGCTCGGCCGAGCCTTTACCCAGTTCGGACTTGAGGATGAAGCTGCCGACGGTGGCCACCTGCGCCCCGGCTTCAAGGCCCTGGCGCACTTCGACGTAGCCGTTTTCGCTCACACCGAGTTCGAGGTGGCGGGTGATAAAACCCTCCGCAGTGCGCACGAACACCGAAGGTTTGTCCTCGACGGTCTGGATCGCGGTTTGCGGCACGGTGACTTTGGCCTGGTAGGTGTCGGTGGCCAATTGCACCGTCACAAACAGGCCCGGGCGCCAGGCGTCATCAGGGTTAGGCACGGTCACGCGCACGGTGGCGGTACGCGTCTGCTCGCCGAGCAAATTGCCGACGTAGGCCACAGTGCCCTGCACCTCGGTACCCATTTCCGTGGAGATGACCTTCACCGGTTTGCCGACCCGCACCTTGTTCAAATCCTTGGGGAACACGCCGAAGGTGACCCACACCTGGGACAGGTCCGAGAGTGTGAAGGCGTTGCTGGTCTCGCTGACCACTTCGCCGACGCCGAGGTGTTTTTCCACCACCACGCCGGCAAACGGCGCTCGCAGTTCATAACGATTGCCACCGACCAGGACCGCGCTGCCGCTGAGCGCGGTCATCTTCTGGCGCGCGTTGTTCAGAGCGATTTCGGCCTCTTGCAAGGTCTGCCGCGCCAGCAGGTAATCCTGCTCGGCGGAGATTTCGTCCTTCCACAATTGGCGCTCGCGCTGGAAGGTAGTGCGCGCCAATTCGACCCGACGCTCACTGGCTGCCAGCTCGCTGCGCTGGTCGGAAATTTGCTGGCTGGAGATGACCGCCAACAGCTCGCCTTTCTTCACCGACTGCCCAAGGTTGACCTTGACCGCCTCCACCACACCGGCCGCACGCGGGACGATGTGCGAGGTACGGTCCTCGTCGAATCGCACTTCCCCCGGCAGCGTCAACACCGTGCTGATCGAGCGCGGTTGCGCCTGGGCGAGTTGGATACCGGCGGCCTGGATCTGCTGTTCAGTGAGTTCAAGCGCGCCTTCTTCTTCATCGGCGACGGCAAAGC
The DNA here is from genome assembly GCF_900006605.1 of Pseudomonas sp. 58 R 3. Lineage (NCBI taxonomy): Bacteria > Pseudomonadati > Pseudomonadota > Gammaproteobacteria > Pseudomonadales > Pseudomonadaceae > Pseudomonas > Pseudomonas sp. 58 R 3. Next base: position 106,613 of record NZ_CVTT01000046.1, read on the forward strand.
CAGACAGCATCAAGCCCAGGGCGACGGCCAGCGCCACGCCATGTGTATGTTTCATAAAGGACTCCAGAAAAAATCAAAACCGGGCGAGGTCGCCGTAAATCCGTTCGATACGCACCCAGGCATCCGTGGCCTGGGCGGTCGCCGCGAGGTATTGGGTGCGTGCGGCGATCAAGGTGCGTTGGGCGTCGAGTACGTCGAGGAAGTTGAACTTGCCCATCTCGAAGCCACGGGTGGCGCTGTCCACCGCGCGCTGGGCGGCGGGCAGGATCTGTTGGTTGAAGGCGCGCACTTCGGTATCGGCGGTTTGCCACAGGTCCAGGGCCTGGCGGGTCTCGGTGCGCAGGCGCAGTTCGACGGCGTTGCGCAGGTCGCGGGCCTGGTCGGCGCGGCGGTTGGCGGCCAGCACATTGCCCTGGTTGCGATTGAACAATGGGATCGGCATCGACACGCCCACCACGTTCACACGTTCACGCACGCTGGCGTCGTACTGGCTGCCGATCGATACATCGAGGTCGGGAATCCGCTGGGCTTTTTCCAGGCCCACGCTGGCCTCGCTTTGCTGGATGTGCAGTTCGGCCAGGCGCAACTCAGTGGTTTGCTCCAGGCGCGCCAGCAAGGGTGCGGAGGGCGGCAACGGTGGCGCGGATCGGCTTTGCGTGGCGACCGTCTGAAAGTCAGGGTTGGCGCTGCCGGTGCTGGCGGCGAGACGGCGGTAGGCATCCGTGAGGCCGATCTGCGCGCGATTCAGTTCAAGGCGGATCTCCGACAGTTGCACCTGAGCGCGAGTGGCTTCTACCGGCGACGACTTGCCAGCTTTGACGCGGCCATTGGCGACCACCAGGCCGCGCTCGGCCAAGGCCATCGAGCGTTGCGCCAGGTCGAGGCGTTCCTGGGCTCGCAGGGCGCCGTAGTAGCTGTCGATCACATCGGCGCGCAGGCCGTTGCGACGTTGCTCCAACGTCAACGCGGCGGCATCCTGAGCGCGCGTTGCCACATCGATACGCGCACCACGCTTACCACCCAGCTCCAACGTCTGGCTGAGTTTTATCGTGGTGGTACGCGAGTTGCGGCGGGTGTCTTCGGCATCCCAGGAAGCCACGGGATTGGGGATCAAACCCGCCTGCTGGCGGCCGCCCTCGGCAATATCGATTTCCCATTGCGCGGCGGCAAGGTCGGGGTTGTTGGCGAAGGCGGTTTGCAGGGCTGAATCAAGAGTCAGGGTTTGCGCCTGGGCAGCGTTCGCCGCTACCCACAACGCTGCGCCCCCCAAAAATGTTCTAAACGAAAGTGCCATAACGAGAGTTCCACGCCCATGAAGTCGCTGAGGTTTCCCAGCGGGGGCAATGTAGCTTTCGCGACTTATCAGAGCGGTGGAGCAAAGATTACAAATCCGACAGGCACAGGCTCAAGCGTGCACCTCGTCAGGGTCGTCGTGATGAAAACCTTCGCCTTCGACCTGCAAGGTGACGTGGGAAATATCGAATTGTTCGTGCAGCAATTCCGTCACCCGCGTGAGGATCTGTTGCTCGGTGCCTTGGGACGAATCCGCAACCAAATGCGTGCTCAGCACATTCTTGCCGCTGGTCAGCGCCCAGATATGCAGGTCGTGTACGTCATTGACTCCAGGCACGCTGCGAATGGCCTGCTCAACCTGATCGATATCCATGCCGTCCGGCACGCCCTGCAGCAGGACATTCATGCTTTCCTTGAGCAGCGTCCAGGTGCGTGGCAACACCCAGAAACCAATCGCCGCCGCCACCACGGAGTCCACCCAGCCCCAGCCGGTAAACATGATCACCAGCGCCGCGATGATCACGCCGATGGAACCGAGCATGTCGCTCCAGACCTCCAGATAAGCGCCCTTCACATTCAGGCTCTCACCGCTGGCAGCACTGAGCAGGCGCATGGCGATCAGGTTGACGATCAGCCCCAATACCGCAATCACCAGCATGCCGGCGGACTGGATTTCGGCTGGCGCCTGCAACCGTTGATAGGCCTCGTAAAGGATGTAAAACGCTACGGCGAACAGCAGCAGCGCATTGAAGGCCGCCGCCAGGATCTCGAAACGCGCATAACCAAAAGTGCGCTTGCGGTCGGCCGCACGCTTGGCGACCTGAATGGCCACCAGGGAAATCGCCAGGGCCAGGGCGTCGGTCATCATGTGCGCGGCGTCGGACAACAGCGCCAGGCTACCGGTGATAAAAGCGCCGATAACCTCGGCAATCATGAAGCTGCCGGTCAGCCCCAGGGCCATCCATAACTTGCGTTCGTGGCCGGCGCGTACTTGGGCGTGGCTGTGTCCTGCGCTCATGAAATGTCCTCGTGGTTTGTAGTCTGTTGATCATAGAGCTATAGGCCAAATTCCCGCGCATACCTTGCAAACTTGTCACGCGCCCGCCAGCTCATCGTTAAATTGAGCGCACCAAAATCGCCCATGCAAGCGCTGCGGCGGTTCTATCAGGTATGCTTTTCGAGCAGGAAACAAAAAGAAACAAATTAGCCAACCTGTTCGATAAGGAGTCCCGTTTTGGAGTTATCGACTGCCGCGTGGATGGTTCACGACACCCGCCTCATGTTCTGCGTTCTGCTGGCCATCGCCAGCATCATTGTGTTGATCAGCGCCACCAAGCTGCCGCCGTTCCTGTCGATCCTGATCGGCACGTTCATCGCCGGTGTGGGCGCCGGGTTGCCGCCTGAAGAAGTCGCCAAAGCCTTCAGCAAAGGCGCCGGGGCGATCCTCGGTGAAGCCGGGATCATCATTGCCCTGGGCTCGATGCTCGGCGCGCTGATGGCCGAATCCGGCGCGGCCGACCGCATCGCCACCACCTTGCTTGGGTTGGGCAAAGGCAAGTCACTGCCGTGGGTGATGGCGCTGGTGGCCATGGTGATTGGATTGCCACTGTTCTTCGAAGTCGGCCTGGTGATGATGGTGCCGATTATCTTCGTGATGGCCAAACGTTCGAACCAGCCATTGCTGAAAATCGCCATCCCGGCGTTGGCCGGCATGACCACCCTGCACGCCCTGATGCCACCGCATCCGGGGCCGTTGATTGCGGTGGGCGCGTTACACGCCGACCTGGGCCTGACCATGCTGCTGGGCTTCTGCCTGGCGGTGCCGGCCGTGATTCTCGCTGGCCCGCTCTATGGCAACTGGCTGTCCAAGCGCCTGCACGTGGATGAGCCGGCCGACATCGGCGCGCTGTTCAGCGCACCGCCCAAGGCGCCGCGCCAGCCGAGCTTTGGTGTGTCGCTGCTGATCATTTTGTTGCCGGTGATTTTAATGCTCGGCAGCACCTTGGCCAAAGTCGCGTTGCCAGCCGAAAGTACCGTCGGCCTGACCTTGAAGTTCCTCGGTGAACCGCTGATCGCCCTCGGCCTGGCCGTGATCGCTGCCGTCATCTGCCTGGGCTGGGCCGCCGGTATGCCGCGTGCCGAAGTCGGCAACACCCTGCGCAAAGCCCTGGCGCCCATCGCTGTGTTACTGCTGACCATCGGCGCCGGCGGCGGCCTCAAGCAAACCCTGCTGGACGCCGGCGTCAGCCAGACCATCAGCAAGGTCGCCGAAGGCGCGCACATGCCGTATCTCTTGCTAGCCTGGCTGATCGCCGTGGCCCTGCGCCAGGCCACCGGCTCGGCGACGGTCGCTACCACCACCACGGCGGGCATCCTCGCGCCGATGATGGCCGGGCTGGCCGCAACTCAGAGTTCCTTGGTTGCACTGGCGATCGGCGCGGGCTCGGTGTTCTTCTGCCACGTCAACGACGCCGGGTTCTGGATGGTGCGTGAGTACTTTGGTTTGCAATTGAAGCAGACGATTTGGGTGTGGTCGGTGTTGCAGACCATTGTTTCGGTGGTTGGGCTGGTTGGTACGCTGCTGCTCTGGCACTTTTTGACCTGACCCTCAGGCGGCCAAGGTGTGGCGCTTGCCAAACAGCGCCACACTCACCACCCCCACCGCGCCCATCACCCCGCAATACCCCACGCAAATCCACGGGCTGGTCGGCATCAACGCGATCAGCAACAGTGGCGTTGTACTCGCCCACAACGCATAGGCAATGTTGTAGGTAAACGAAATCCCCGACACCCGCACCTGTGCCGGGAACAGGCCGACCATCACCGACGGCACCGCGCCGACCACGCCGCAACTCAAGCCCGCCACGGCATACGCCGCGCCCAGCCACACGCCGCCGCTGATCAGGCTGGCGTACAGCACCGCAATGCCCACCGGCAGCAACAGGCTGTAGACCAGCACTGCGCGCCAGGCGCCGATGCGGTCCACCAGCAAACCGGCGAGTACGCAGCCGATATTCAGGAAGACGATCCCCAGCGCACTTAGGGCGAAGGTGTGGCTGGGGCTCATGCCGAAGGTTTTTTGCATCATGGTGGGCGTGATAACTACCAACACCACGACTGCCGAGGTCAGGACACAAGTGAGGATCATCGCCGGCAGCAATACGGCGCGATGGTCGCGCAACACCGTGCGCAATGGCATTTCAGCGGCGGCCTGGCGGCGGGCCTGCATTTCGAGGAACACCGGGGTTTCGCTGAGCCAACGGCGCAGCCACACGCCGATCACACCGAACACACCGCCGAGCAGAAACGGGAAGCGCCAGGCGTAGTCGAGAATTTCAGCCGGGCTGAAGATCTGCGCGAGCAAGGTGGCGGTGAGTGCACCGAGCAAGTAGCCAAAGGTCAGCCCGGCTTGCAGGAAGCCCAGGGCGTAGCCTCGGTGGTGTCGCGGCGCGTGTTCGGCGACGAAGGTCCAGGCGCTGGGCACTTCGCCGCCCACTGCGGCGCCTTGCAGCACGCGCAGGGCCAGCAGGATCAGCGGGGCGAAATAGCCGATTTGCGCGTAGGTGGGCATGATCCCGATCAGCAGACACGGCAAGGCCATCATCAGGATGCTCAGGCTGAACACGCGTTTGCGCCCCAAGTGATCGGCGAAGTGCGCCATCAGGATGCCGCCCAGCGGGCGCGCCAGGTAGCCGGTGACGAAGATGCCGAAGCTTTGCAGCAGGCGCAGCCATTCGGGCATTTCCGGCGGGAAGAACAATTGGCTGAGGGTCAGCGCAAAGAACACAAAGATAATGAAGTCGTAGATTTCCAGCGCGCCGCCGAGGGCGGCCAGGCCCAGGGTTTTGTAGTCGGAAGGGGAAAAACGCTGCGCCCGTGGGGAAAAGGTGGCAGTCATGTGGAGGCTCGGCAGGCAAACAAAATGGCGTGCAGGTTATGAGCTGCGCCCAGTGATGGCAATCGCGACAGATATATTTGTTTTCCTCATGGATCGATGAAGATAACTGCATTCCCATATCAATGCCCGTAGCGGAACATGCCGTAAAACTGCCAACACCCATAATAAATACAAGAGGAAAGACTCGTGGCCGATGCTATCGAAGAAAGCCGCTACGCCCGATTTGCCCTGCGCTGCTCCAACTTCGCCGAACGCTGGTTTCCGGACTCCTGGGTGTTTGCCGCCCTGGCGGTGATCATTGTTGCCGTGGCGACCCTGGGCATCGGCGCCGCACCCACCGAAGCCGCCAAGGCCTTTGGTGACGGGTTCTGGAGCCTGATCCCGTTCACCATGCAGATGGCCTTTGTGGTGATCGGCGGGTATGTGGTGGCCAGTTCG
>NZ_CVTT01000046.1:112256-132257 GCF_900006605.1 Pseudomonas sp. 58 R 3
CCCGCCGTAAAACTGATCGACCGTCTGGCACGTATCCCCAAGAATGGCCGCTCGGCCGTGGCTTGGGTCGCGTTGATTTCCATGGTCGCCTCTTTGCTTAACTGGGGCTTGTCCCTGGTGTTCGGTGGCTTGTTGGTACGCGCACTGGCCCGCCGCACGGATTTGCGCATGGATTACCGCGCCGCCGGTGCTGCGGCTTATTTGGGTTTGGGCGCCGTGTGGGCACTGGGGCTGTCGTCTTCGGCCGCGCAGTTGCAGGCCAACCCGGCCAGTTTGCCGCCGTCGATCCTGTCGATCACCGGGATGATCCCGTTCACCGAGACCATCTTCCTGTGGCAATCGGGCGTGTTGTTGCTGGCGCTGATCGTGGTGTCGCTGATCATCGCCTACGCCACCGCACCCGGCCCCAATAGTGCCCGTGATGCCAAGGCCTGTGGTGTCGACCCGGCCTTCAATATGCCTAAACCACAACCGCCGACGCGTCCGGGCGAATGGCTGGAACACAGCCCGCTGCTGACCATTCTGCTGGCCTTGCTGGCGGCTGGCTGGTTGTTCCATGAGTTCTCGACCAAACCTGCGATCAGCGCGATTTCGGGGCTTAACACCTATAACTTCCTGTTCATCATGGTCGGCGCGCTGCTGCACTGGCGCCCGCGCAGCTTCCTGGATGCGGTGGCGCGTGCCGTGCCGACCACCACGGGCGTGCTGATCCAGTTTCCGTTGTACGGCTCGATCGCTGCGTTGATGACCGTGGTTAAAGGCGGTGACGGCCAGACCCTGGCGCACCATATCTCGTTGTTCTTCACCTCCATCGCCTCCCACGACACTTACGCGCTGTTGATGGGCGTGTACTCGGCGGTGCTGGGCTTCTTTATCCCGTCGGGCGGTGGCAAGTGGATTATTGAAGCGCCTTACGTGATGCAAGTGGCCAATGACCTGCAATACCACCTGGGCTGGGCGGTGCAGATCTATAACGCGGCAGAGGCGCTGCCGAACTTGATCAACCCGTTTTATATGCTGCCGCTGCTGGGCGTGCTGGGGCTGAAGGCGCGGGATCTGATCGGGTTTTCGTTTGTGCAGTTGCTGGTGCACACGCCGCTGGTGTTGTTCCTGCTGTGGGCGTTGGGGACGACGTTGAAGTATTTGCCGCCGGTGATGCCGTAGGGCATCAAAGCGCGCTTTCCGATGAAATGTGTAGAGGCTTTCCCACTCATTGCAGTGACAGCCTCTGACTTCTGCCTTGAATTACCACCCACAAACGCCAAAGAAAATCCGATGACGCCCCTGTCCAAATCACTGGAGGAGTTGATCAATGATATTTACAAGGACGACCACGTTTCGTTCGTCGAGTACAAAGCTCTGCGAGACGATGCCGATCGGCGTATAGCTGCCGTCGTCAACGAATTTGGCCTGCACAATAACGTGACAGCCTTTCAAAAAGTGATGGACGTGGCCATGCAGCTTTTGCAAACCACGGTCATCGATGCAAAAAAAGCCAAGCTGACCAACACGGGCGAGGCCCTCGTCAAGGATGCGTTGACGGCTCAAGTGGCGTACTTGCGCGTGGGCAGCCAACTGGCAATGCACTTGTTGTAATTGCCCTTCAGCATTCAAGCCGCTGTCTTCGTTCCGTCACATTGCATTGCTACCGTCCTGCGAAATATCTTGCAACAATCAGCCAGCAGGAACGCCCAGCAATGAGTGACGAGCACGAAGACCGCCCTTCTCCCGATTTTGTAACCCAACCGGCCGTGGACACCAGCCGTCGGCGTTTCCTCGGGGGCGCGGCGGTGCTGGGGGTCGGTGCGACGTTGAGTGCCTGCGGCAGCACCAATGACGCACCTGGCAAGCCAGAGGTGCGGCCGCTTACACCGCAAGAGCTGGACAAGGCCCTGCACGAGCAGGTGAAGACAGTCGTGGTGATCTACGCCGAGAACCGCAGCTTCAACAACCTGTTCGCCGACTTCCCTGGCCTGGAAAAACCACTGTCGGCGCTCTCAGCAGCCGACGTGCAGCAACGTGACCGTGATGGCAGCTTGCTGACGAGCCTGCCGCCGGTCTGGGGCGGCGTGTTGCAAGTGGGCCCGCAAAGTGTGGACGGGGTGACTTACCCCAGCGAAGTGCAATTCCAGGAAAACCTGCCCAATGCGCCATTCGCCCTCAAAGGCCCGAATGCCGAGGACCTGCCGCTGAGCCTGGTCACCCGCGACTTGTGGCACGTGTTCTACCAGAACCAGATGCAGATCAACGGCGGCAAGAACGACAACTTTGTCGCCTGGGCCGATTCCGGCGGCCTGGTGATGGGTTACTACGCCCAGAGCCGTTATTCCCTGCGTCTGTGGGACGTGGCCAAGGAGTTTGTGCTGTGCGACAACTTCTTCCAGGGCGCTTTCGGTGGCTCGTTCCTCAACCACCAGTACCTGATCAGCGCCACCGCGCCGTTTTATCCGAATGCAGCGCAATCAGTGGCCAAGGCACAGATCGCCACGTTGCAAAGCGATGACCCCACCGACCCGCGCCTCAAGCCGCTGGACAAGTCGCCGGCCAGCGCCATGAGCGGCCCGCCGCAGTTCGGCCCCAGCGCGCTGACGCCGGATGGCTACGGCGTGAATACCCTTGCGCCGCCGTATTGGCCGACCTGGATCCGCGACCCGCAAAACCCGGACTACTCCAAACCCGATCTGCCCAACGTGCTGGTGCCGCAAACCCACGAACACATTGGCGACAAACTGTCGAAAAAGAACGTCGACTGGGCCTGGTACGCCGGTGCCTGGCAGGCGACCCTGGACCAGTTCAAGGACTCGGGCGGCATCCCGAAGATTCCCAACTTCCAGTACCACCACCAGCCGTTCAACTACTTCAAGCAACAAGGCCCGCAAAACCGTGCCGAGCGTGACAAGCGCTTGCGTGACGGCGGTTTGGGCGATGACTCCGGCACCAACAAGTTCTTCGCCGATGCCCAGGCCGGCAAGCTGCCCGCCGTGACGTTCTACAAGCCCCAGGGCAACCTGAACATGCACGCCGGCTACGCCGATGTGGCCTCGGGCGACCGCCATATCGCGCGCGCCTTGAAAGTGTTGCAAGAGAGCCCGCAGTGGAAAAACATGGTGGTGGTCGTCACTGTCGATGAAAACGGCGGCTGGTGGGACCACGTAGCCCCGCCCAAAGGCGATCGCTGGGGGCCGGGCACGCGGGTTCCGGCATTGGTGGTGTCGCCGTTTGCACGCAAAGGCACGGTGGACCATACGGTTTACGACACCGCGTCGATCCTGCGTCTGATCACCCGCGTGTTCCAGCTGGAGACACTGGACGGCCTCAAGCAGCGCGATGACGCGATGATCGCCCGCGGCCAGAAGCCCATGGGCGATTTGAGCAACGCCTTGCAGTTCAACCGGTAGGTTTTCTTATCCAATAGCGACATGCCCGGCGATTTAGCACGCGGTTTTCCTGGTCAACCGCTACTGTGTGCAAGTGGGCTTTCACCCGCGCAGACGGGCTTTCGCTGACAAGGAACCAACTATGTTTAAACCGACCAGGCTGTCCTTCACCCTGGCTGCACTGCTGGCCAGTGCGGTTGTACAGGCCGACATCGAAGTACCACTGGGCAGCACGCAACGCGTCACCCAACTGTTCGCGTTCCCCAATAACTGCAATGTGATCTGCTTTCGGCCATGGACGCTGGAGCAGACCGCCGAGCACTATTTGAACCAGAGCTTGCAGCGCGACGGGTACAGCCGCGCCAAGGTCAGTGTGAAAACCCATGACGGCCAGGTCTCAGCCACCTTCAGCGGCGTGCCCGAGCACTACGGCCAGCCCCTGACCACGCTGCTCAACACCGCCGACCTGGCGTATCGGGGCGCCAGCAAACTTAACAGCGACGGCAAATGGGCCTACAACTGGTACTTGTTCCTGCCGCTGGGCATGGCCCTGGAAAACCGCAAGAGCATCGAACTGTTGCACTTCCCGCCCGACTACTCGCTGACCCAGGCCCAGGACTACCTGGAATCGGCCACCACCGACCGCTGGGCCACCTTGCTCACGGACAATGGCATCCCGGCCACGGAAACACCGGCCTACCAGACCATCATCGATATTGCGCCGATCGCCGCACCTTCCAATGCGGGCAAGGACCTGGAAAACGTCTACAGCTACTTTGCCGACTACCAGACCCGCATGGTCAAGGAGCTGAGCCTGCACGCCAACGGCTCATTGCCGATGGTCGCGTTCGGTGCGCCTGTGCGTAACTGGATCAAGCAACAGTACGGCCAGACCGTTGCCGTGCTGGGCCTGGCGCAGATCAGCCCGGCTGCCGGTAAAACCGTGTCGGTATTGGGCTCCAACCACCCGAGCTACATCTGGTATGCGGCGGATCCGGCCAGCTATGACGGCAATGAACAAAAAGCCGATGAGGCCGGTTTGAAAGTGATGGGCCAAGACTTGAGCGCCGCCTGCTGGCAGGCCGGCATGGGCCAGAAACCTGCCAGTGACCCGAACGTGTTGCTCAAGGCGTGCATGAATACCTGGCAAGTCACGCGCAAGGAGCAGACCTGTGAGCTGTTCTACACCTCGGTACGCAATTTGACCCCGGAACAAGCCAACGCCAAATGCGCCACCCCACCCATCAAGGCGCAGTTGAAACAACTGAAAGACGCCGCCCCGATCCCCGCTGTTACCGCCCCGGCGCTGTAAATCGTACAAAATATAACCGGTTTCTACTGTCAGATCTGACAGTAGAAATCGGCTACAACTTCGGCGAGTCTTGAACGGCACCCATCCGCTGCAAGACTGGAAGTCAGCCCCCACCGCAGGTCGATGCAGCCTAACCCAGGAGAGTTATGAAAACTCAAGCCATGGATAAGGCTAAAACCGCTGTGAGTGACTGCCTTTACCCCTTCAAGACGGTGCTCGCTGAACAAGGCTACCCCTCCACCCGACACTTCCAGGTCGTACGTGATGCGAATGGAATAGGGGCCGCACTCAAGGCGTGCGTCGCCTTTGACACCCGCGTGCGCATTGCCAGAGTGTCCGGCTACGCCTTGGGCGAGCGACGTGCGCACACCTTGCAGCTCTCGTCACGCATTCACCTGTATGACCCGTGGTTCACACGTCTGATGTTGCACTCGTGCAATCCGAACGTGTTTTTCGATGCCACCTACCTGGAAGTCTGGACCGTACAGCCTATTGCGCCTGGCACCTTGCTGACGATGGATTACGCCACCACCGAAGATGCGCTGTTCCGGCAGTTCGCCTGCCAATGCGGCGAGCTGAACTGCCGGGGCTGGATCACCGGCGCCAAAGAGAAGTTGAACGCCGAAGGTGAGGCGTTCATGGCCCAGTGGCGAATGCGCAAACGGCCTTAGGCTTCGCCCAGTGGGCGCAGGCGATATTGCGGCGGCAGTTGCTCAAAGCCACTGATGGTGGTGTTCAAGCTCTTCCAGCGGCCATCCTTGATGCCGTAGATGCAGCCGTGAATCGACAGGCTCTGCCCACGGTGCCAGGCATTTTGCACAATGCTGGTGTGGCCGACGTTGGCAACCTGCTGAATCACATTCAGCTCGCACATGCGGTCCACCCGCTCCTCTTCGGTGGGCAACTGGGCCAGCACCTCGCGGTTTTCGTAGTAAAGGTCGCGAATAGTGCGCAGCCAGCCGTCGATCAGGCCGAATTGGCGGTCCTGCATCGACGCACGCACGCCGCCGCAGCCGTAGTGGCCGGTGACGAGGATGTGTTTGACCTTGAGCACGTCCACCGCGTACTGGATCACCGACAGGCAATTGAGGTCGGTGTGCAGCACCACGTTGGCCACGTTGCGGTGCACGAACAGGTCGCCGGGCAGCATGCCGACGATTTCGTTGGCCGGAACGCGGGCGTCGGAGCAGCCGATCCACAGGTATTCCGGTGTTTGCTGGCGGGCGAGCTTGGCGAAGAATTCGGGATCTTCCTGTTTGATCGCATCCGCCCAGCGTTCGTTGTTATCAAGCAGGTCTTGTAGTTCGTTCATCAGGGAAAGCCTCAGGAATGATGCGCAGCTTTGTGACAGACAACCGCTCCTCCGGGTCACGCCCAGGCGCAATTAGCTTGAATCTTTAGGGCGCCGTGCCTGTCCACACACTATAAGCCCCACAGTATGAGGATTGGCCATGACTGAATCACGACGTCCCTACGGCGCTACACAGCCCGAACCGATTGATGACAACGAAGACCGCATGGGCGAGATGCGCGAGCTGGATTTTGACGAGCAAGAGCCGACCGCGGAAATCGGTGATGAGCTGCCGCGCCGCGAGCGCGAACACCTGATGCCCGACGAACGGGTACGTGAAGCCGGCATGACCGGGGCTTCGACCGACGATCATGAGTCCACGGATGATGACATGAGCCCGGAAACGCTGATCCATGAGGATGGCGCGCGGGATGCTCGTGAGGCCGGTGAGGATAATCCGGCGGATTATGACCTGAGCATTGTGGATGAGGACGAGATTGGCGGGGGGAATGGGTTGGATGAGGCCGAATTGGCAGATATTGACCCGATAGACGGTAACCGCTGACACAACACCGTTGAGCCTGTGAATACTTCCCCTGTGGGAGCCGGGCTTGCCCGCGATGCAGGCGCCTCGGTATTCAGCCGGACCGAGGTGATGCTATCGCAGGCAAGCCAGCTCCCACAGGGGCCGGCTTGCACATCGGGTTTTATTCCTAGTCGACCAGGGTGCAGGCCATGACGACGGCATCTTCGCGCCCACCCACGGCCGGGTAGTAATCGCGACGACGGCCGATTTCGTTGAAGCCGTAGCGCTCATACAGCCGGAATGCGCCGGTATTGCTGTCACGCACTTCCAGGAAGCACTCCCGCGCATTGGCGGCGTAAGCGCGGGACATCAGGTGCTCCAGCAGCGCCAACCCCAGGCCACGGCCCTGGTTTTCCGGTTTAACGGTGATATTCAACAAGTGCGCTTCATCCAGGATGATCTGCACCACACCGTGGCCCACCTGCTGCTCACCTTCAAACATCAGCCAGATCTGGTACTTGCCCAGCCCATCGAGAAAAATCCCACGGGTCCAAGGATGGCTGAACGCCGCGTATTCAATCTTAAGGACGGCATCGAGGTCCGCCTCGGTCATCGGGCGGAACGATAAAGCTTCACTCATCGGTACTTTTCCAGCGCGCCATCAGCCGGCGCATGGCTTGCCAGACATCAGCCTTACGCTGTGGCTCTTCCATTAATAATTCCAGGCCCGGCAAGGCCCATACCGAGCCCAGGCCTTCGACCTGCAGCTCGCGATACCAGGCTTCGGCGTTCGCCTCACCGGCAAAACGCACGGCGGGCAGGCCGATCAGCCACAGGCATACGCAGGGTTCGTCTTCCAGGCGCGCCGAGACAAAACCCTGGACGAAATCCCGTGCGGCGTCGGGGCCCTGGTCCATGTTGCCGCGCACCAGCAGTGGCCAGCGCACGGGGTCGCCGACGATTTGCGGGCTGTCGGGCAGGCCGGCGGCGCGCAGCATGTCTTTTAGCAGCATGTAGGCCGGGTCGCGGGTCTGAAAACGCTCGCCGGTGGGCAGTTCCACCAGCAGCAGGCAACGCCCGGCCCGCAGTAACTGCAGGGCGAAACGTGGCGGCGGCACCACCGCAGCCTTGGCCACCGGCGCTGGCGCTTCGGCCGCCACGGGCTTGACCACGGGAGACGGGCGCGGCACTTCAACTTTCACGCGCTCGACAGCTGGGCGAGCCTCTGGCGTGGGTTTGACCACCGCCACCGGCGCAGCGGCTTCCTCGCCCGACACCTCGAACGCCTCATAGGGCTCAAGCGCCTGCAGCAGCTCGGGCCGCGACGGGGCGGCAAACGGCAGTTCGGTGCGGGGCAGCCAGTTGACCACCTGCATGGCGGTCAAGTAAGCGCGACGTCGGGACTCGATAAGCACAGCTCGGCCACTTGTGGATAACTAAAGAGCAGGGATTCTACCGCTGTTCGGTAACAATCGCCCACTGCGCACTGACCGGCTGTGGATAAATCCCGCGCCTGATGCAGTACAATCGCGACTTTTATTCGCCAACCAGCCGGCCATTCCGATGATCGAACCCAAGCGCGTCTTGCGCGCCCTCGCCGAACACTGGGCCCTGCTTGAGCCACTGTGCGAACACTTCGACCAAGGCACCTTGAGCCTGAGCGAGCTGCGCGCACAACTGGCGGCCCAACAACTGGACAGCACGCCACAGGACATCACCAGCCTGCTGGACGTGTGGATTCGCCTGGATATCCTGGTGCCTGTCGCCAAGAGCCCGAACCGTTTCGAGCTCAACGCACAGATCCACGACTTCCTCGCCTATCTTCGCAAGGAGCACCGGCTTGGCCTGTGCCTGGAAATCGAAGCCTACCTGCGCCACCTTGAGCGTCTGGCCGGTTACATCCAGGACGCCTTCGACATCCGAGATGGCCACGACCTGGCCCGCCAACTGCGCTTGCTGGATATGCGTGTGCGGGACGTGCTGAAAAAACTCGCCAACGACGAACAGGCCCTGGCGGCCGTGGCCGACCGCGCCAAGACCAGCGACCGGCAGATCCCGTTGCGCCAGCGTTACGCTGAGGTATTGGCGACCTGGGACGAATACGTAGAACCGATGATCCAACTGGTGAACGCCGACGGCGCCTTCGAGCAAGGTGTGCGCAAGGTCGAGAATGTGCTGCTGCGCATGCTCACCGAGCAGCAACGCCTCGGCCATCTGGTCGACGACGACATGCTGCTGCGTACTCACGCGCGCATTCTCGAAATGCAAACCAGCGCCCAGCTGACCTTGCGCCATGCCCGCGAACTGCTGCTACCGCTGCGCGAAGAAGCGCGCCGCCATAACGCCGTAACCCGTGGCGCCGCGCTGGCCTTGTCGGCCATTCGCCGTAAAGGCCTGGACGCGGTGCCGCAAGCGGCGATGCCAATGTTTACCCGCCCGCAAAGTACTTTCCTGGGCAGTGCCAGCCAGGTCGAAGCGTACGTGTATGCCCTGGCCAATTTCGAGCCGAAACCGGCGCGTTTTCCCAAGGCGCACAAATCCCACAAGGGCGAAGCCCAACGCGCGCCGCGCACGGTCAAGGAAATGCTCGAGCGCTGCGAAGACGCGTTGCCGATGCCGGACCTGATGACCTGGCTGCTGGAGCAGGAACCGGACGGCGCCACCGATGAATTGCTGTACTGGTTCTCACGGCTCTCGCGCGAAAAACGCTTCAAGCGCGAACGCCTGGAACGCCGCGACTACCACACACACGAGCACCAGGTCAGCCTGCGCTCATTCGCCCTGCTCCCGGCTGGCACCGATGCCACCGAGAATTCTGCGAGCACGCCTTATGCATCTTGATCTATCCGAACTGTCCCAGCTGGCACCGATCTTTCGCGAGCTGTTCAAGGGTTACCACGTCAGCCGCCGCGACCCGGAGCTGTACGCGCAGCTGTCTAATTTCCAGGACCAGTACCGCACGTTGTTCAAGGCCCTGGGGTTTGAGCTGGTGTGTGACACACGCGGTTTCTATTACTTCGTACCAGACACTGCCGTGGCTGCGGCGCAGGTCAACAAGACCGCGCAACGCCTGGCGCTGTTCACCTTCATCATCGTCGAACACCTGGCCGACCAGGGCCGCGACCCGATCGCCGTGCTCGACGGTGGCAGCCTGGGCCGCGATGAGTTGCCATCGTTGCTGGAAAAGTACCGCGACCTGTTTATCCAGGCCGAAGTGCAGACCCAGGAAGAGCTCGAAGAAAAAATCATGCGCCGCATGACCCAACTGGGGTTTGCCAGCGAAGACAACGGCATCTATCGCTTCCTGCCGCCGATGCACCGTTTCCTCGATGTGTGCCTGTCGGTGCAGCAGGACCGTGACCTGGCCGCCAGCGTGCACAGCGTGTTGCCACTGCCGGCGCCGGTGATCATCGACGAAGACAGCGATGAAAAACTGCTGAAAACCGATGACCCGCTGGACTTGAGTGACTTTGCCGAAGATAGCGAAGAAGACGCCCTGGCCCGCGCCATTGCCGAAGAACAGGAGACCGACGCATGAGTAAGGAACGCTACGGCATCCGCCGCTTCGCCCTATTGAACACCGCAGGTTACAGCCTGGGCTTGTTCCCGCTGGAAGAACCGTTGTCGGTGTACGGCGCGAATAACCTGGGTAAATCTGCGTCGATCAACGCCTTGCAGTTCCCGATCCTGGCGCGCATGTCGGACATGAGTTTCGGCAAGTACACCCTGGAACAATCGCGGCGCTTCTACTTTGCCACCGACACCAGCTACATCCTCGTGGAAGTCTCGCTGCCCCACGGCCCCCACGTGATCGGGGTGGTCGGGCGCGGCCCGGGTGGTGGTTTCGGTCACCAGTTCTTTGCCTATGCCGGCAAGCTGGACTTGGCCCATTACCAGAAGAACGACACCTGCCTGCGTCAGAAAGAGCTGTTCACCAACCTTGAGCGCGAAGGCCTGAAAGCCTACGAACTCAAGCCGGACGAGCTGCGCCGTTTGCTGGTGGGCGGGCACACGTCAATCCCGCTGGACCTGACCTTGATTCCGCTGCGTTCCACCAGCGAACAGAGCCTGAAGACTTTCCGCGCGCTATTTATCAACCTGCTGCATATGCGCGAAATCACCGCGGCCAAGCTCAAGCAATTGTTCCTGGACGCGTTCGAACACAGCCTGCGTTCCGGCAGCGTGGACTACATCGCCGCGTGCGAAGAAGCCTTCCGTGATGTAAGGCGCATGGAGCAGGACTACAACTCGCTGGTGGCTGCCGGGCCGTTGGTTGAGGCACTCGCCAATGGCGTGCGCTTGCGCGATGTATTGCGCGGCAAATTGCATCGCCTGTCGCCCTTGCTGGATTCGTTGCTGGGTACCTGGTCGGACTACGCCAGTGCGCGCAAGGAAGAGCTGACCATCCAGGCCGAGCACTACCGTAACGAGCAGGACGCGCTGCAAAACGATCAGCGCGGCGGCACCCAGGAGCTGATGCGCCTGGAGCGCGAGATCAGTGGCATCCAGCGCTGGCTGGGCGAGTTGTCGGTGCTCAAGCATCGCTTTGCGCTGGTCGATGACGTCAAGGTACTGGAGCAGCAACTGCTGGCGGCCAAGGATGCCCACGATGAATTGGCGGGCGCCCTGGCGCAATCCCGTCAGTTCAGCGCCGAGGACCTGGATGAGCGCTTGCGCGACCTGGAAAAACGTTTGAAGTCGGTCAGGCAGCAGCTCGACCACGCCGACAACAACAGCTACGCCAAACTGCGTGAAGAATTCTCACAGCAGGACGTCGAGCGTCTGATGCGCCTGTTCAACAGTTCGTTGTTCAGTTTGCCGCTGGGTGAGCATGGCATCACCTTGGATGAGGACGGCCAGTGGGTTAAATCCCTGGAGCAGATCCTTGATGGCTTCAAGGGCGAGAAATTTGAAGTGCCGGGGCTGTCGATCGACATCTCCCATATCGAGCCACCGGCCTTGCAGGCACTGGCTGATCGCGCGGCGCTGCGCGATCAGAAAGAGCGCCTGGAAAAAGAACTCAAACAGCTCAAGACTCAGCAGGCCGTAGCCTCTGACCGTGCGGCGAGCAAGACCCAGACCGAAGCGCTGTACCAGCAAGTGCTGGATGCGCAGAAGGCGCTGGAAGACTTCCGTCGTGCACAAACCCTGAGCGCGGAAGAAGGCGAGAAGCTGGAAAACCTGGCGCAGATGGAAGCCGCGCAAGATGAGTTGAAACGCTCCAGTGATGCCTTCACCGAGCGTGTCCAGCAGTTGTCGGCCAAGCTGCAACTGGTCGGCCGTCAGATCGGTGATATGGAAGCCAAGCAACGCACGCTGGACGACGCACTGCGCCGCCGCCAGTTGTTGCCGGCCGACTTGCCGTTCGGCACGCCGTTCATGGACCCGGTCGACGACTCCATGGACAACCTGTTGCCATTGCTCAATGACTACCAGGACAGCTGGCAAGGTTTGTTGCGTGCTGATGGCCAGATCGAAGCGCTGTATGCGCAGGTGCGCCTCAAGGGCGTGGCCAAGTTCGACAGCGAGGATGACGTGGAGCGTCGTCTGCAATTGCTGATCAACGCGTATGCGCACCGCACCGATGAAGCCCTGACCCTCGGCAAGGCGCGCCGTGCGGCAGTTACCGATATTGCGCGGACCTTGCGCAATATCCGCAGCGACTACGACAGCCTTGAGCACCAGTTGGCCTTGTTCAACCGCGAGATCAACAAGCGTCAGGTATCGAACCTGCAAAGCTTCCGCATCGTGCTGGCGCCGAACAAGGAAGCCCTCAAGCATATCGACCAGATCATCCACAGTGCCGGCCAGTATGAAGAAGGCGAAACCCTGTCGGTGTTCGACCTCAGCCAGAGCGCCGAGCAGGACAACAAGAACGAAGAAGCCAAGGAATACCTGGCCCGTCTTGTGGCTGCCAACCATAACCAGCTGGGCCTCAAGGACTTGTTCGAACTGGCATTTGAAATCACCAAGGTGCATGGCCAGCCGGTGATCCACACCGACATCGATGGCGCAGCGTCCAACGGCACCACCATGACCATCAAGGCGCTGACCAACATGTACTTGTTGTTGCACTTGATGGACCGCGACCAGGCCGGGCGCGTGCGCTTGCCGTACTACCTCGACGAGGCGGCGGACATCGACGAGAAGAACCAGGCAGCGTTGCTGGAAACCAGTTTGCAGCTGGGCTTTGTGCCGATCCTGGCCAGTGTGAAGCCGCAGGTGTCCGCCCAGGTGGCGATCGACCTGGAAGGCGGCAGCGGGCCGAATGGTATCTACATTGATGAGGCGGACTGGAAGTACATCCGTCGCCACGACGTAGTGAAGGCGACGGTGAATGTGCAGGCGGATGAGCCGGAGTTGGATGAGGTTTAAGCCACTGCGCTGAAATGCAAAAGGCCGCGATCTGTATGGATCGCGGCCTTTTTTATTGAGCCTTTGTGGTGTTATCCAGGGCCTCTTCGCGAGCAGGCCCGCTCCCACATTTGACCGAGTTCCACATTTGGAATGCGGTCGAATGTGGGAGCCGGGCTTGCCCGCGATGGCCGCGCCTCGGTCTATTTGCCCAATGGGATTTTAGGCGCCCAGGTCAGCCACTCATCCTCAAACTTGTCAAACAACGGGAACGTCTGCTGCGGTCGCGCCGCATTGCCCATGCGCTCGCCCTCCGGCGTGGCAAAGGCAATGCCGCCGGCAACCAACGTCTCCAGGGATTCCGTGCGCACCGTCGCACCTTTGAACAAGCCGAAGTCCAAACCGAACCCACTGGTATTCCAGAAGCGGCTGCCACTGCGCACCAGCGGTGCATATTTAGGTTCGATCAGGATATGAACCAACACGCGGTCGGCGGTCTGGCCCAGTTCGTAACCGGTAACTTTACCTACAGTGACTTCACGGTAAGTGACCGGCACGCCTTCCTTCAGCGAACCACGGCGTGCGGCACTGAGGACCAGGCTCAGGCCTTCTTGCTGGTGAACAGCCTCTGGTGGTTTGTCCAACGCGACGAAGCTCTTTTGCGGCCCGGCATTTTTCACGGCGGGTTGCACTTCGATGTACTGGCCGGTGACCAGAGTCTCCAGGTTCGCGGTTTTCATCAGGCCCAGCTCAGGCTTGACCACCCAGAACTGGCTGCCGCTGCGTGCGATGCGATCAGCCACTTGGGTGATCCTTGCACTGAGCAGCACCGACTGCATGTCGGCGCTGAGGTCGACGTTCTCGATCTTGCCCACGTCGAGACCTTTGAAACGTACTGGCGTGCCAGGGCGCAGACCGTCGGCGCGATCAACCTTGATGGTCACCAGGGTGCCATGCTGGTTGGCCGCTTCGCGATCGGCAAACAGACGGAAACGCGGGATACGTTTTTTCAACGGCACATTCTGTTCCGGGGTTTCGAAGGCGATACCGCCAGCCATCAGGCTGGCAAGGGATTCACTCTTCACCTGGATGCCGCCGGTGAGGCCGCCGGTCAAGGTGACGCCGCTGGCGTTCCAGAAACGCGTCGAACCGTTGACGAGGTTTTCGTATTCCTTCTCGATGTGGACGCCGATCACCAGTTGTTTGTTCTTGCGCGAAAACTGGTAGCTCTGCACCGAACCGACCTTGACCTGTTTATAGAGGATCGGGCTGCCGACATCCAAGGAGCCGAGGTTGTCGGTGAACAGCACCATGTGCAGCCCGGGGGAGCGCAAATCCAGAGGTGGCGCCTTGGCACGGGCGACGTACTCACGTTGCGGTGCGCTGCCTTTGTCGCCTGGCCGGATGGCGATGTAGTTACCCTTTACCAACGCCTCCAGGCCGGTGATGCCGGCCAGGGAGATGGACGGCTTGACCACCCAGAACTGGGTGTCTTGCACCAGGTAGTCTTCGGCGAGCGGGTCGAGGGTCAACTCGGCATGGGCGCTGGACAGGTCCGGGTCAATCTTCAGGGTTTTCAGGCTGCCGACCTGGATGCCTTTGTACATGACCGGGGTGCGCCCGGCCTGCAGGCCTTCGAAGTCGGTGAGCTTGACCTTGACCTTGATGCCGGCGGCGGCGGCGTCGAAATCCTCATAAAGACGGAAAGGCAGGCTCGGATCCGTCGGCGGGCTGTCCTTGCGATTTTCAGGGGTGGCGAACGCGATACCGCCGGCGACGATGCTGGACAGCGACTCGCTGCGCACTTTTACGCCGGACAGGTTGGCATCGATGCTGATGCCGCTGGCGTTCCAGAAACGCGTGTGTTTGCGTACGAGACTGGCGTAAGTCGGCTCGATATAGACCTTGATCTCGACGGTGCTCTGGTCCTCGGACAGCAGGTAGCTTTTGACCTGGCCAACCTGGATCTGTTTGTAGAACACCGGACTGCCGCGATTGAGCGAGCCGAGGCGATCGGCTTTAAGGGTCAAGTGCAGGCCAGGCTTGGCGTCAGATAACGGTGGTTCTTCGGAGAGCGCCTTGAATTTGCGCGTGGGCTCGCCGTCGCCAGGGCTGGCGGCAATGTAGTTACCCGAGACCAGAGTTTCCAGGCCAGTAATACCGGCGAGGCTGACGCTGGGTTTTACCAGCCAGAAGCGTGTGTTGGTCTTGAGGTATTGCTCGACGTCCTTGTTCATCTCGATGGTGGCGATCACCCCGCGATTGCTGCCTTCGTCATCCAGGGCCAAGGCTTTGACCTTGCCCACCGTCATGCCTTTGTAGACCACTTCGGTTTTGTTGACCTGGATGCCCTCGCCACTTTCAAAGCGCACCTGGATCTCGAGGCCCTGTTGGGAATAGGCACGCCATCCCAGCCAGCCGCCGATGATCAGTGCAATCAGGGGGAGTACCCAAATGGCCGACCAATTGGAGGCCGGGCGGGTTTTAGCTTTAGGCAAATCACTCATGGTCGTCGTCCGACTCCGTGTTATCCCAAATCAGTCGGGGATCAAAAGTTACTGCGGCAAGCATCGTCAAGATCACCACACTGGCGAACGCTGCAGCACCAAGATTGGCCTCGACGCTGGCAAGTCGCCCAAAGTTAACAACCGCCACCAGGATGGCGATCACGAAGATATCCAGCATGGACCAGCGGCCAATGAATTCGATAAAGCGGTACATGATAATGCGTTGTTGTGCGGACAGCGGTTGATGGCGCTGCACCGAGAACAGCAACAGGCCAATGCCCACCAGCTTGAACGTCGGCACCAGAATGCTGGCGATAAACACCACTGCAGCGATGGGAAACATTCCGTGCTGCACCAGCTGAATCACGCCCGCCATGATAGTACTGGGATCACCCTGACCGAGAGAGTTGATGGTCATGATTGGCAACAGATTGGCCGGGATATACAGGATTGCTGCAGTGATCAGCAACGCCCAGGTACGCACAAGGCTGTTGGGGCGACGCGCATGGATCAGCGCACCGCAACGGGTGCACAGCTGCTCATCGGTATCAGCCTCTTGCTTGTTCAGCTCGTGGCATTCGGTACAAATCAGAATGCCTGCATCAATCGCCCGCATGATCATCCTCTCCTGAAAGCGCTTGCCAGATCTGGTGGGGCGACATCACCACCTCCAGCAGTACTTGAACCACTAATAGGCTGACGAAGCAGACAAGCCCCAGGCCAATGGTGATGGAGGCCATGTCCGCGAGCTTGACGATCGCGACCAGCACGCCCATCAGGTAAACCTCCAACATCCCCCAATCCTTGAGGTGATGGTAAATGCGGTAGAGCAACAGGCCATAACTGCGGCCGATGTTCCAACGGATACTGAGCAACACCGCCAATTGGCAAAGCAGTTTGAGCAGCGGAATGCCCATGCTGCACAGGAAAACCACAGCCGCGACACCTTGCATGCCGGTATCGAACAGACCGACCACGCCGCTCCAAACGGTGTCCTCCGAGGACTGCCCGAGAAGATTGAGCTGCATGATGGGTAAAAAGTTCGCCGGGATGTACAGCAACAGTGCCGCCAGCACCAAGGCGAGGCTTCGCTCAACCACGTTGTGGCGATGAGCGTAGAGCTCGTAACCGCAACGTGGGCATTGGGCTTTTTCACCGAGGGCGAGTGCGGGTTTGCGCATCAGCAAGTCGCACTCATGGCATGCCACCAGATCCTCCAGTGGTAACTGCGACACCTCAACGGTATCAACCGGATCGGGCATAGATAGGGCTCGAACTCTAAAAAAGGTTAGGTGCCTATTCTAATGGTCTGGTTCAGAAATAACTGTGCAAATTTGTCGGCAGCCTTGGGCTGGTTTGGCTTTTCGACCGCCCAAAACAAAACCCCTGATTGCGTTAGCAATCAGGGGTTTCGGAATTTAATCTTGACGATGACCTACTCTCACATGGGGAAACCCCACACTACCATCGGCGATGCATCGTTTCACTACTGAGTTCGGGATGGGATCAGGTGGTTCCAATGCTCTATGGTCGTCAAGAAATTCGGGTACTGAGTCGTAGCCAGATGGCTTCGCTTCAGCAAATTGGGTATGTGACAGCTTTCGGTGTTTTGTGAGCGTCGAACTTTCGGTTCATCTCGTCTTCACACACCGCAATCTGATGCTCTTTCGAGTAGTCAAATTGCTTGGGTGTTATATGGTCAAGCCTCACGGGCAATTAGTATTGGTTAGCTCAACGCCTCACAGCGCTTACACACCCAACCTATCAACGTCGTAGTCTTCGACGGCCCTTCAGGGGACTCAAGGTCCCAGTGAGATCTCATCTTGAGGCTAGTTTCCCGCTTAGATGCTTTCAGCGGTTATCTATTCCGAACATAGCTACCCGGCAATGCCACTGGCGTGACAACCGGAACACCAGAGGTTCGTCCACTCCGGTCCTCTCGTACTAGGAGCAGCCCCTCTCAAATCTCAAACGTCCACGGCAGATAGGGACCGAACTGTCTCACGACGTTCTAAACCCAGCTCGCGTACCACTTTAAATGGCGAACAGCCATACCCTTGGGACCGGCTTCAGCCCCAGGATGTGATGAGCCGACATCGAGGTGCCAAACACCGCCGTCGATATGAACTCTTGGGCGGTATCAGCCTGTTATCCCCGGAGTACCTTTTATCCGTTGAGCGATGGCCCTTCCATACAGAACCACCGGATCACTAAGACCTACTTTCGTACCTGCTCGACGTGTCTGTCTCGCAGTCAAGCGCGCTTTTGCCTTTATACTCTACGACCGATTTCCGACCGGTCTGAGCGCACCTTCGTACTCCTCCGTTACTCTTTAGGAGGAGACCGCCCCAGTCAAACTACCCACCATACACTGTCCTCGATCCGGATAACGGACCTGAGTTAGAACCTCAAAGTTGCCAGGGTGGTATTTCAAGGTTGGCTCCACGCAGACTGGCGTCCACGCTTCAAAGCCTCCCACCTATCCTACACAAGCAAATTCAAAGTCCAGTGCAAAGCTATAGTAAAGGTTCACGGGGTCTTTCCGTCTAGCCGCGGATACACTGCATCTTCACAGCGATTTCAATTTCACTGAGTCTCGGGTGGAGACAGCGCCGCCATCGTTACGCCATTCGTGCAGGTCGGAACTTACCCGACAAGGAATTTCGCTACCTTAGGACCGTTATAGTTACGGCCGCCGTTTACCGGGGCTTCGATCAAGAGCTTCGCGTTAGCTAACCCCATCAATTAACCTTCCGGCACCGGGCAGGCGTCACACCCTATACGTCCACTTTCGTGTTTGCAGAGTGCTGTGTTTTTAATAAACAGTCGCAGCGGCCTGGTATCTTCGACCGGCATGAGCTTACGGAGCAAGTCCTTCACCCTCACCGGCGCACCTTCTCCCGAAGTTACGGTGCCATTTTGCCTAGTTCCTTCACCCGAGTTCTCTCAAGCGCCTTGGTATTCTCTACCCAACCACCTGTGTCGGTTTGGGGTACGGTTCCTGGTTACCTGAAGCTTAGAAGCTTTTCTTGGAAGCATGGCATCAACCACTTCGCTAACTAAAAGTTAGCTCGTCATCAGCTCTCGGCCTTAAGATCCCGGATTTACCTAAGATCTCAGCCTACCACCTTAAACTTGGACAACCAACGCCAAGCTGGCCTAGCCTTCTCCGTCCCTCCATCGCAATAACCAGAAGTACAGGAATATTAACCTGTTTTCCATCGACTACGCTTTTCAGCCTCGCCTTAGGGACCGACTAACCCTGCGTCGATTAACGTTGCGCAGGAAACCTTGGTCTTTCGGCGTGGGTGTTTTTCACACCCATTGTCGTTACTCATGTCAGCATTCGCACTTCTGATACCTCCAGCAAGCTTCTCAACTCACCTTCACAGGCTTACAGAACGCTCCTCTACCGCATCACTTACGTGATACCCGTAGCTTCGGTGTATGGTTTGAGCCCCGTTACATCTTCCGCGCAGGCCGACTCGACTAGTGAGCTATTACGCTTTCTTTAAAGGGTGGCTGCTTCTAAGCCAACCTCCTAGCTGTCTAAGCCTTCCCACATCGTTTCCCACTTAACCATAACTTTGGGACCTTAGCTGACGGTCTGGGTTGTTTCCCTTTTCACGACGGACGTTAGCACCCGCCGTGTGTCTCCCATGCTCGGCACTTGTAGGTATTCGGAGTTTGCATCGGTTTGGTAAGTCGGGATGACCCCCTAGCCGAAACAGTGCTCTACCCCCTACAGTGATACATGAGGCGCTACCTAAATAGCTTTCGAGGAGAACCAGCTATCTCCGAGCTTGATTAGCCTTTCACTCCGATCCACAGGTCATCCGCTAACTTTTCAACGGTAGTCGGTTCGGTCCTCCAGTTAGTGTTACCCAACCTTCAACCTGCCCATGGATAGATCGCCCGGTTTCGGGTCTATTCCCAGCGACTAGACGCCCTATTAAGACTCGCTTTCGCTACGCCTCCCCTATTCGGTTAAGCTCGCCACTGAAAATAAGTCGCTGACCCATTATACAAAAGGTACGCAGTCACCCAACAAAGTGGGCTCCCACTGCTTGTACGCATACGGTTTCAGGATCTATTTCACTCCCCTCTCCGGGGTTCTTTTCGCCTTTCCCTCACGGTACTAGTTCACTATCGGTCAGTCAGTAGTATTTAGCCTTGGAGGATGGTCCCCCCATATTCAGACAAAGTTTCTCGTGCTCCGTCCTACTCGATTTCATGACTAAGAGATTTTCGCGTACAGGGCTATCACCCACTATGGCCGCACTTTCCAGAGCGTTCCGCTAATCTCAAAGCCACTTAAGGGCTAGTCCCCGTTCGCTCGCCACTACTAAGGGAATCTCGGTTGATTTCTTTTCCTCAGGGTACTTAGATGTTTCAGTTCCCCTGGTTCGCCTCTTACGCCTATGTATTCAGCGTAAGATAACCATCTTATGATGGCTGGGTTCCCCCATTCAGACATCTCCGGATCAAAGTCTGTTTGCCGACTCCCCGAAGCTTTTCGCAGGCTACCACGTCTTTCATCGCCTCTGACTGCCAAGGCATCCACCGTATGCGCTTCTTCACTTGACCATATAACCCCAAGCAATCTGGTTATACTGTGAAGACAACATTCGCCG
>NZ_CVTT01000018.1:0-295 GCF_900006605.1 Pseudomonas sp. 58 R 3
ATGTTCAAAATAACGCCGAACCCTCCAAGCGAACCGGACCTGAAACTCAATCAGGCCGCGCATCGCGCAATTGATCACTACCTCAATCCAAAAGCCGACCCGGCTATGTCGCCACCTGCGCTGTTCAACGTCGCCGCCGATGCCAGCAGCGAAACCCTGATCACCAACAGCTACGAAACCTTTTCCTCGGTCACCGCCTTGCTGCTCGACCTGTCAGAAGACTTGACCGGAAAACAGCGCGACGTGGCGCTGGCGATTCACCAGTTGAGTGAGTTGGGGGTGTTGCTGATGGACA
>NZ_CVTT01000020.1:0-377 GCF_900006605.1 Pseudomonas sp. 58 R 3
CGCTTGCGTCAGAATCCGCCGGCTTGTGCGCTGTGGTGGGCGTCTCTAAGGTTGCTCGGTCGCTGACAATTCAGTGATCGGGTTTAGTAGCCCGAGGGTTAATTACACTTAGTGCATGAGCTTCACCTATCAGACGTTCCTGTCTGTGCCTGATGGTGGCTGTGCGCAGGGCGCCTTCGGGCGCGCCGGCTTTGTGTAATTCCCCGGTCTACTAACCTGCGTACAGCTGCCTCCCTCTTTGTGTAGTAGCGAAAGGGTGTCGGCTCCATTCAGGAATTACATGATGTTCAAAATAACGCCGAACCCTCCAAGCGAACCGGACCTGAAACTCAATCAGGCCGCGCATCGCGCAATTGATCACTACCTCAATCCAAAAG
>NZ_CVTT01000007.1:0-16593 GCF_900006605.1 Pseudomonas sp. 58 R 3
CCCGCCAGCGACGAGATCGCCGTACCGGTAGAGGCTGCGCCCAGCGCCATCACCCCGCCGTACACCGCGAAACCCGCAGCCGCCCCGGCAGCCCCGGCGCCGGCAGCAGAGCCCAGCACGCCGATCGCGGTGTAGCTGTAGTTGGAGATGGTTTGCAGTTTGTGCTTGGGAATGTTGATTTCCAGCTTGTTCTGGCGACCGGCGTTCAACTGCTGCAAAAGCGAGTCAGCCAGGGTTTTGAACTCGTTAAAGCTTTTACCGATTTGCAGTTCTTTTTCGCCCAGTACGCTCAATGCCGACGTGGTGGCGGTTTCTTGCGCGTCAAAAGCACGCTTTTTGACGTCATAGCGCTGTTTGGCGCTGTTGACGATTTCGTCGGCTTCGGAATGCTTCTGGTAACCGTCATAGCCTTTCTTGGCGCCATAGGCGGCGCTGACCAGGGCGGCTGCACCGAGGATGAGAGGAAGCGGCATATCAATATCCCTTTGATTATTTTGAAATTAACGACTTGGGTAAGGCGGTGGAAGGCGTGATCTTAGAAGCGATATCGGCAAAGTGCCATCATGCTTTAGGTGGGTGTTGAACTTTTTTTACTCGGGAGGCGCACGGTGACAATTGTGTGCCCGGCAGTGAGTGTTTTTGCCCCATTTTTGTGCGCGCGCCATCGCCGGTTTATCGCCAAGGCGCCTATCTCCAGCAAAGTCGTAACGGCCCGTATCTTGCTTGAGCCTTCTCAATCAATGACATGGCATTTTGCTTCTAGTCATTTCCAGCGTGTTTTCGGGAGCGGTCGGCCATGCACACTCTTCTATCACCCGGTATCCATTTGCTCGGCCGTTTCGGTTTTGCGCGCAAGTTCCAGGTGCTTTTTTTCCTGTTCATGCTGCCCCTGGCGGGGAGCCTCTGGATGATTGGTTCGGACTATCGCGGCAAATTGAACGTGATCAGCAGCGAGCAGTCCGGTGTGCACCAACTGTTGGCCCTGGACACACTTGATGGCCAATTGAGCGCGCAACGCAACCTGGCCGCGCGCTGGAAAGCGCTGGATATCCTCCACGTGCCAACCCCGGCCGCCCAGGCTGCCATGGACAAAGTGGATGCCGGCAACCCGATGATTGTGCAAAGTCTGCAAGCCCTGGGCGAGGTGCTCAAAGCCCGCAATGCCAGCGCCGACACCCTGGCGCGTTTTGAGGCGTTGCAGGCGGCCGTCAAGGGCATGGACACCCAGTCCCTGCGCACCGTGGGCTGGTGGCCGGACGGCTACGACCGTTTCACCGCCGCGTTGACGGCGCTGCAAACCCTGCGCGAGCAAATCACTCTGGACACCGGCCTGATCCTCGACCCATGGCTGGAGACCTACCTGTTGATGCAGATCTCCACCCAGCAGACCCCGGACCTGATCGAGCGCATCGGCCGCACCGCCAGCGTTGGCCAGTCGTCCATCGCCTCGGGGCAGTTCACTTTGCAAAGCCGCTTGCAGATGCGCGACCTGCGCGGCCGTATCGGCGATGCACGCGACCAGTTGGTCAAGGCCGCCGCTTCGCTCAAAGCCAAACAATTTCCCGGGATCGAGCCGTGGACAGCGCAATATGACAGCAGCCTGCAACTGTTGGATAGCGAGCTTAAAACCCTGGACGACGGCGTGTTCGGCGGCACCATCAAAGTGGACAGCGTCGCCTTCGACCGCAGCGTCGACAGCATGTTGGGCGCGTTGGGGGCGTTGCGCAGCCAGTCGCTGAATTCACTGGATGCGCGCCTGAGTGACTACCGCGAGCGTTCGCTCCAGCACTTTATTCCGGTGGCGGCGACGTTCAGCCTGCTGGCCCTGGCCGCGTTGTACTTGTTTATCTGTCTGCAAGCCTCGATCCGCCGCAGCGCCAGTGGCATTACCACACTGGCCGAGTCGTTGCGCGACGGTAACCTGTGCGTCGAAGTGGCGGTAGAAGGGCGTGATGAATTGGCCGCGATCAGCCGGGCCCTCAACGTTGCCGTGATGCAACTGCGCACCAGCCTGCTGGGCGTCAATCACGAAACCCAGCAACTCGGCTCAGCCGTGCTCACCCTGAATGCGCAGTCGGGCAGCACCCTTAACGAGGTTGAAGACCAGCAACATCAAATCAGCCAGATTGCAGCCGCCGCGACCCAATTGGCCGCCACTTCCATGGGCGTGGCCAAGAGTTGCGAACAGGCCTCGGGCAGCGCGCAGCACACCAGGCGCATCGCCGAAGACAGCAGCCGCGACAGCCAGCGCACCACGGCAAGTATCCAGCAACTCAACCAGCGCCTGACCGACACGGCCAACGCCCTGGAACAGGTCAGCCAGCAGGGCCAGCAGATTCAGTCGGTGGTCGACACCATTCGTGGCATCGCCGAACAGACCAACCTGCTGGCGCTCAACGCGGCCATCGAGGCTGCGCGTGCGGGCGAGCAGGGCCGTGGCTTTGCCGTGGTGGCCGATGAAGTGCGCAGCCTGTCGCAACGCACCCAGGCGTCCACCGCACAAATCGCCGGCACGGTGGACAGCCTGCGCGCGACCGTCAGCCAAGCCGTCAGCCTGATGGGCGCGGCGTGCGACCAGGCACTGACCGACGCCGAATCCGTGACGGGCCTGGGCACC
Source organism: Pseudomonas sp. 58 R 3 (assembly GCF_900006605.1). Classification (NCBI taxonomy): domain Bacteria; kingdom Pseudomonadati; phylum Pseudomonadota; class Gammaproteobacteria; order Pseudomonadales; family Pseudomonadaceae; genus Pseudomonas; species Pseudomonas sp. 58 R 3. The sequence goes on from NZ_CVTT01000007.1 coordinate 2,618, forward strand.
CGCCTGGGCGAAATTGCCGGTGCGGTGCAGCACGTCACCGACACCCTGGCGCAGATCGCGGCAGCGGTGGAAGAACAGGCCGCCACCGCCGATGAAGTCAGCGGCAATATCCAGCAGGTCGACCAGGCGGCAGGGCGCTTGCTGGACGGCGCACGGGCGGTCAATTCGGCGGCGGATACCTTGAGTAAGGGCAGTCGCGCATTGAGTGATAACACTGCACGGTTCCGGCTGGTCTGAGGCGCCGGCCGCTGAACAATATGTACCGCCGATACACCCAGGCTCGCTCTCATGCTGAGGGTTCATTCCATCAGCATGAGGACCGTGCCCATGAGCACGCCGAACCCCACATCCGCCGCACCGACGCTTCAGGAAATTCGTACACACCTGCTTGAAATCGACCCGGACCTGCGCACTCAAACCCGGCAACCGGCGGCATTGCCGCCCGAACTGTTGGCCCTGGAAAAGCTCAACACCACCTTGATCCGCGCCAACAACATCCTGTTGAATCGGTCGCGCAGTTTATTTGAGGCGTTGACGCAGGCAGACCTCACCGAAGAAACCGGTAAAACCGTGCTCGCCCAGCTCAAAACCGACCTGAATACGCATCTGCAGGGCCTTGACGAGGTCGGCACGGTGGACGGCCAGGGCCGCAAGAGCTACCTCACCCAAATCGCCGGCCTTGGCGCGCTGGAGCAGCAGGCCAAGCTGGATGTGCGTGACTACCTGCTGGCGCCGGCCGAGCAACGCATGATTGAAGATTGCTCCCGTGGCCCGGACTTTCGGCCGGGCATGTACTCGCTCACGTTCAGTTACCAGGGCCAGACGGTGGCGTTCGCCGGGGCGTTCGTGCTGACGCGCAAGGCCAGCCCTGTGGTGGCTGACTTGACGTCAGGGCAGAGCGTCGGCCAGGTGCTGCTGTTTACCCCAAACCGAGGTCTGGAGGCCTTTGATTCCCTCGCGGAACTGGACCAACGCCTCAAGGCGCTGTTGCTCCTGCCGGCTGGCCGTGAGGAGTTCTGTCGCCACTTGCCGGTGCGTTATCAGGCGCTGGATGTGGCCAGTATTTGGCCGCTGCACTTGTTGCCCATTGAAGGTGAGCCGTTGTTTGAGCACACCTACAACGCGCTGCTCGACAAGCGTAGCCAGGACATTGAGCTGGCCCTGAGCCTGGTCAATAACCCGTCCCACGATGCCGCGACGCTCAAGGCTGCCCTGGACAGCGCGGTGAAAGCTGCGCTGCCGGACCTGTCCTCACGCCTGCAATTCAGGCGTCAACAGCTGCTGGAGCGCAGCCTGTACAACAGCTTGCCGGATTGGTACCGCAGCGCCGATTCGCTGAGCCAACAAACCTTGGGTCAGTTTATCCGAGGCTACAATCAGGCTCGCTCAGCCTATTTGGACCTGCTGGGGCCTGTCGCCTCTCCCCAGGCCCTGGCGAGTCACCAGCTCACCGAGTACCTGGACGAGGAACTCGAACTGTATAACCTGGACCTGCAGCAGTTGCAGGTGACCACCCGACGTCACGTCGCCCATGTAGGCACCTATGAGCAGCAGCGCAGCCTGGCAGACCTGAGCTATTCGGGGCTGCACATCGATGATGAGCTGGCGGGTTCGGACTTTCTGACCAAGACCACCGTGACCTATGCGGGCAGCGCGTTTGCGCAGCTGAATGCGCAAAGCCTGCTGGGCATACTGCGTGAGCCGGGCTACCAACCGCGTCTGGACTTTGCCGCGCAGCAAAGAGAAATGCAGGCCATGCCGGCTTTCAAGCAGGCTGCCCGTAACCTGTTTGATCAGCGCCTGGCGTTGCTCGCCTATGTCGCCAAGTTGCGGGGTGACCTGAGCGCGGCGGACTACCAATTATTCGAAGACCTGCGCGGCGGCACCAACCCTCGCCTGTGCGCCCAGACCGTACTGCTGCACGGTGCGCAATTGCGTGACCTGTGGTTGTTGCGGGAGGACGACCCACAAGGCCAAACCCAACGCTTGCTGCTGTGCACCCCAGGCTCTCCGCGCGAGCGCCAGTTCATGGCATTTGCCAGCGAGCGCGAATGCCAGACGCATATCATCGGTTGGGCCGACGACAACACCCGGTGGAAGGGCCGCACCCTGCGCGACTACGTGCTGGAGCAATGCCCGCTGCGTTTTCGCCCGAAGATGGGCACGTTCCTCGCCGGGCTGGGTTTCAAGCCCGACGCGCAGGAACACACGGAGGTGACCTTTGGGCCGTTGTGTTCCCACACCGTGTGCCTGGACGCCATGGCGGTGCATTCCCAAAGCGCCGCGCAGGACGACTACGAATACGCCACGCCGTTATGGTATCGCTCTGCTTCGGCGGCGGACCGCGCCCGCTTGACCCGCCTGGGCGAGGACGCGGCAGGCGCCTTGCGCGTGTATAACGCCCGGCCGGATTCGGAGGCTAATTTTATTGCCTTCAACACCTATGTACACCAGCAAGCCACGCTCAGCCTGAACACGCTGCTGGGGCGCAGCCAGAACGATATTGACCCGGACACCCTGTTCATTACGGCGCCCTGGCCGCTGTTGGGCGGCAAGCCCGCGCCCATTTCCTATACCCGGCTGTACCGGGACGGCTACCAGGATAACGTCGGCTTCATCGACCCGAAATTCTCCACCTCCGCCACCTTCAGCGGGCCCAAAGGCGTCGACCTGAGCCGCTTGACGGCGCAAAACGTTTCCCGCTCGGTGACCGGCGTATGGGTCGGCCAGCGCTATATCGACGAAGTGCGCAGCACACTGCAAAGCGCGACAAGCCCCGGTTATGCCGAACGGCGTAATGCCACGTTGGCGATCAACCAATTGCAGATCAAATACGCCGCGCTCGATGGCTGCCTGCGCGGCCACATCGCCCGCGCTGACCTGGCCTGGCTGGAGCGCGCCATCGATAGCCTGGGCGACACGACCACGGCGACGCGCAACACCTACCGGGTCCATCGCCTGATGCTTGACGGCGAATGGGTCATCGGCAACTACCTGTTCAGCCACGGGGACAACCCGGTGCTGCTGTACACCCCCAATGCGCCCGATGGCATCGCCGTGCGTGAGGCGAAACTGTTCAACTACTGGCTGAAAAAAGTCGAAGGCGTCTCGGATTATCTCAACGGCCGGGTAGGCACTGGCGCCACCGCGCGGATCAAAACGTTCCTGGCGACTGCCCGCAAGGGCTTGCCCGAAACAATTGACCGCACCACCCCAAGCCCTGCGCGCCATGACCCGATCGCCCATGCCACGCCGCTGACCGACCTGCGGCATGAGCTCTACAACATGGTGCTGCAACGCAAGATCGATGATGTGGCCGCCACCACGGTCAATCGCACAGCGATGATCACGGGCATTCTCTGGACGTGCGTTGAGCTGGTCACGGCCATCGTCACCATTCCTTTTCCGGTGTTGAGCCTGGGCCTGGGCAGCTTGCTGGCGTTCAAGGACGCGATGCTCGCCATCCATGCCTACCAACAGGGCGACAGCGGCGGGGCGCTGCAACACTTCGTCGGTTACCTGGCGAATCTGGGCGGTGCAGTGTTATTCGACTTCCGCCCGGCCCTCAAGGGGCCGTTCTCGACGTTCTCCATCAGGCCGGCGGCTAAAGCGCTGAAAGAGGCTGAACTGATCGCTGCCATTGACCCGCGCCTACCCGCCGACATGAAACCGGTGCTGTTTGAAGGCCAGGACTTTTGGACCCGCAACACGCCAGACGCGCTGGGCCGGCATTTGTTGTATCGCTATGACCCACTCACCGGGCAAATGCATTCGACTGCGCGTCTGGTCAACCAGCACGCCGATGGTCGCTGGCTGCGCTCAGGGGTGGCGGGAGGCGGGCGCAAGAAGTATCAAGCACTTCAGGAAGAGGCCGTACAGCCATTGGCGCGCTACGAGATTTCGCCCGAGCAAGGTTCGCAGTTCAGGGTCGCACTTGACACTGACTTCGGCAAACGCTTCGCGAGCCCCGACAACGCGCTTGAGGAGGCTGCACGGGAAAACGTATTGACGCGTTTGCGAGGGCTGCGCGACAGCTATGACAACCAGGTCAAACAGCTGACCGAAGATGCAGAGGCGCTGTTTGCCGCACCGCCGGCGCGTTCGCCCCGTACCGATTTGCCACTGCTGGCCGCTGACTCCAGCCCCAACGCGGTGCTTGCCAGCCTGTTCCCGCTCAAGCAAAGGCTGATCATTGGCGCAGCCAATGCCGGTGTGGTCAGTAAGCAGTTATTGATCGAAGACATGCAGGCATTGGCGGCACTGGGGCTCAAGCGCCTGTACATCGAAAACCTGCCGGCCGATGTGTTTCGCACCAAACTCAGAATTATCAATGGGCAAGCCAAAGGTGACCTCGCCCACGCGTTGAAGCGCGTCGAAGACCACCTTGCGCGTGTCGACAAAGCCCTGGGCTGGGACCTGGACGCGCCGTTTACGTTTCGAAAACTGATGCTCGAAGCCCATCAGCACAACGTCGCGATCGAGGGTGTGGACGCGTCCAGTTCCTATCATCTGGAGCACGTGCTGGAGCTTTCCGGGGCTGAGCGGTTTGTCCCGCGCAGCGGCAAACTCAGAAACTTCTACTCCCATAAAACCCTGGCAGCCCAAGAGCCGCAGGAAGGCTGGATCGCTCTGGTGGATCACAACCGCATAGGCGGCACGGACGAGGTGCCAGGCCTGGCCGACTTGCAGAATGTCATCGCCCTGCGTGTTGATGAAGGTGCGCCGGGCCAGGCGGTGGGCATCCAGTTCGATACGTCTGCGGCAGCCTTGTCTCGGGGTGACTACCGGCTGACGATGGCGCCCGTTGCGCAACCGTTGCCGGTGGCGGGCCCTTCAACGGCAGTAGTGAACCCCGCTTCACCTTCCCATTACACCGCGTTTGATCTGCCGGCGACCCTCAAGCCGCAGCTGGACGATATGGTGCATTCGCATCGTGACCTGGATTCTCGTTATGGCTTTCAGGCAGCGCACCCCTTTGAGGAGGCGTTCAATACGTTCAAGCGCACGCGCATTCGCCTGCAGCAGAGCGCCAAGGCAGCGTTTGCCACGTACACGCCGCCGGCCCGTTCCAGCTTCGTCGAGCTGGCCGCGGCAACCAATGAAGAAACGTTTATCAAGCAGGTCTATAAACTGAAGTTGGGACTTATCATCGCTGAAGCCCATGCCGATCGGTCGAGCAAACGGTTCCTGATCAACTACATGAAGTTGTTGAAGGAGCAGGGCGTTAAAACCTTGTACCTGGAACACTTGCTCACCGATTTGCATCAGCTGGAACTGGAGGCCTTTTACAGCACGCTGAAAATGCCGGACAACCTCAAACGCTATTTGCGGGCGCAGGACCTCGGCCATATGCCGCACGGGTACTCGGGCAGCGACACTTACACCAACGTCGTCAAGGCCGCGAACAAGGCGGGCATCCGGGTGCGTGCGCTCGACTGCACGGCCAGTTATCACGTCAAAGGCCTGCGAGACTTGAGCGCTCGCGAAAACCTGTTCAGCTATTTCGCCAATGAGGTGATCAAGGCTGATCAGGCGGCGCAGGGGCCGCATAAATGGGTTGCGCTTATGGGCACTGCCCACGCAGATATGTACCAGGGTGTGCCCGGTATCGCGCAGTTGCAGGATGCGGTCAGCTTGACGGTACGCGATGTCGCGCCCGATCACGCACGTCCCCTGCACCGAGGCGCCTGGGAAATTCTCGAGAAATCGATAAAAACCCCCGAAGGCGTCGCCCTGCGCAGTGATTTCAAGGTCGACGTCGGTATTGCCGGTACACCTGCACCGCGCCCTGCGCCGACCGCGGATCGCACATGGCTTAGAAGTGTCGGCGACTTCATGATCGAGCGGCCTTCTACCACCCAAGCCAATGTGCTGCACCGCTCCAATACGGGAGACATTATTTCCACCCCCGTTCAAATTGACGACAGCGGCCAGTTCTTTATAGACCGTTGGCCGCAGGTGCAGGGACAGCGCTACGCCACGCTGGAGTTCCTGGTTCATGCGCTCAAGTCGCAGGTGTTGTTAACGGCGGTTTCTGCCTCGACCCTGCCGAGCGTGCGCCTGAAAAACATCGGCGATTTCCTGATCGAGTACGCGTCCTCCAACCAGGCCAATCTGCTCCACCGTTCCAGGACCGGAGACATTGTGACCACCCCGATCCAAAAGGATGAGACAGGTCACCTGTTCATTGAGCGCTGGCCACCGTTGAAAGGTAAACGCTACCCCACCATCGACGGCTTGATCGATGCGCTCAAGCAAGAGGTGTATTTGACGGCCGTCGCCTGATCCCTGCGGCTGTGCAGCCTCTGCTCAAGGGGCTGTGACAATTAATTGTGGGCACTCCCCCGTGCTGGCGTAGTCTCAACCCCTGACACCCACCCTTGCCCTGCGGAGTTGCCCATGATCACCGTTCACCACCTTAACAACTCGCGCTCACAGCGCATCCTCTGGCTGCTTGAAGAGCTCGGCCTGCCCTACGAGGTCAAGCGCTACCAGCGCGACCCGAAAACCAACCTGGCACCACCGGAACTCAAGGCCATCAACCCGCTGGGCAAATCCCCGGTTATCGAAGACGGCAGCCTGGTATTGATCGAATCCGCCGCCATCATCGACTACCTGATCCGCCGCCATGGCCAAGGCCGCCTGCAGCCTGATCCTGCCAGCGCAGCGTACGACAAATATGTGCAATGGCTGCACTTTGCCGAGGGCTCGGCCATGCTGCCGCTGATGCTCAACCTCTATGTCGGGCGCCTGGGAGAGGCCGGCGCGCCGTTGCACCCGCGTATCGAGTCGGAGGTGGCCAATTACCTGGGCTATCTGAATGGTGTGCTGGCGGATACGCCGTATCTGCTCGGTGACGAACTGAGCGGCGCGGACATCCAGATGAGCTTTATCGGCGAAATCGCCAAGGCCCAGGGCAAGTTGCAGGCGTATCCAAACCTGGCGGCCTGGGTGCAACGCTTCCAGGCGCGACCTGCGTACCGTAAGGCGGTGGAGCAGGGCGGCGAGTACGCGTTTGCCAAGTAAGCCGGCGCCTGGCCTCAGTGCCAGGGCCTATTGACCCTCGAAGCGCTTGAGCGAAAACGCCGACAGGTCCAGCTCACTCGACCCACGCATGCACCACTGCGCAAACGCCTCACCCAGCGCCGCCGAATGCTTGAAGCCGTGCCCCGAGCATGGCGACACCACCAGGGTGTGCTGCAGCGTGGGGTGTTTGTCGATGATGAAATCGTGGTCCGGCGTCACGGTGTAGGCACACACCGCCGACTTGACCACCTTGGCCGACACGCCGGTGATACGGCCCTGAACATGCTGTTCGTACATCGCCTGCGCTTGCGCCGCCGAGACCGTGCGGTCCAGCGTTTGCGGCGTGGAGGTGGTGTGATATTGCGCCGTAGCCAGCTTCAGGCTGCCTTCGCCGGGCAACGCCGGGAAACCATAGTGGGTCTGGCCTTGATCGTGCGTGAGGATATAGGTGGGGGATTTGCCCACCAGGTCGGCCCCGGGCTCCAGCGCGAACCAGAACAGCTGTTGCCGGTAAACACTCAGCAACCGGTCAAACGGCGCGCCGAGTAACCCGCCGGCCCAGTTGCCTGCACTTACGACCAACTTGTCGGCTTGCAGCGTGCGCTGGTCGGTGGTCACCGTGACGCCTTGAGCATCCGAACCGATGTGAGTCACCGTCTCGCCCTTGTACAGCGTGGCGCCGTGTTGTTCGGCCAAACTGAGCTGCACATCAATGCACCGCTCTGGGCGCACGAAGCCGCCGCCAGGCTCGTAATAACCGATGGCGCTCTGCGCCACTTGGGCAAATTGCGGGAAACGCTGGCGAATCTGTGCAGCGTCCAGTAGCTCATGTTCAATGCCGTAGGTTTGCGCCAGGCCAATGGTGCGCAGGGTGAAATCGGTTGCATCGCTGGGATCAAAGTCATCACGAGAGGTGAGCACCAGCAACCCCGACTGCTCAAACAGCGCCTCCCCCGACAACGCCTCCAGCTCGCGCCAGATAGCGTGGGAACGCCGCACAATGGGCACGTACTGCGCGCCTTCGCCCACCGACAGCCGCGTGATACGCGTGTCGCCATGGCTGGAGCCCAGCGTGTGGGGCGGGTGATGACGGTCGATACCGGCGACGTTCACACCGGCTTTCGCCAGTTGATACACCGTGGCGGCACCCATGGCACCCAGGCCGATGACCAGCGATTCATAGCGTTCCAAGGTTGATACTCGCGTGTGAGGGCAGGGCAGTAGTTGAGGGGAATGCGCGGAAAAAAACAACCAAAGGTTGCAGGAAGAGCACGGCCTGACCTACCTGTTATTAGCCATGATTTGGCCGTGGTGCGCGCGTTGGCGCACGATTTGATGGTGGCGTCGTCATTGCGCGAGCAGGCAGATTGCCCGGGTGGCGCACAGGGGCGCCAATGAGTATGGCAGGGATGCATATTCGGTGATGGCGCAATACAATCACTCCCTCGCATTGCCCGCATAAGGAAATGAGCCTTGCCCCCCTTGATCCACCGCGCCGCTTTACTTCGGGCCGAACTGCACCGCCTGCCGGCCTTCAACCTGTTCACTTTGCTGCGCAGCGGCTCCGATGAAGTGCGCCTGCACTCGCGCTACCTGGCCTTTCTGCTCAACCCTCAAGGTGCGCACGCGGCCGGGAGCAAGTTGCTGCAACTGTTTCTGGAAGCTTTGAATATCGAGGGCTTCGACTGTCACGATGTCACTGTGGAGGTCGAATACCGCAACGTCGACATCCTGATCCGCAATACTAAACGCCAAGCCATCATCATCGAAAACAAGCTTTACGCCGAAGACCAGGACGCCCAGTTGTTCCGCTACCTGCACACCCTGCAAGCCGAGGGCTACCAGACCTACCCGCCGGTGTACCTCACCCTCGACGGTCGCGACGCCGACCCGCGCAGTTGCCGGGGCATCGACTACCAGCGCATCAGCTATGCTGCCGACATCCTGCTGTGGCTGGAGCACTGTCAGCAGTGGGTGATCCGCGAAGCCGCTGTGCGTGAAAGCCTGCTGCAATATATCGACCTCATCGCCAAACTCACGTTTCAGGACCAGGGGCACGCTTACATGGACGCACTCAAGCAGACGTTACGCCAGGACAACAACCTGCTGGTGGTGCGTGACCTGCAAAAAGCCTACACCGAAACCCTGAAAGACCTGCAGCTGGAACTCTGGCAGGCGGTTGCGCAGTGCATTGCCGATAAATACCCTGAGTTGCCCAAGCCTTATGAAGTCCCAACGGCGGCGGTGATTCATCGTTACTACAGCGCCGCTCGGGATAACCGCTACTACGGTATTTATTACGAGCTGGGTTTTATGCCGGGCGCGGTCTACCTCGAACTCAATCAACGTTTCTACTGTGGTTTTTACTGCGATGTGCAAGCCCATCTGCGCGCCTACACCTGGCTGGAAACCCTGACAATAGCGCTACCCAACGACGGTGTGAGCAGCAACGGCCTGCTCTGGCGCTACACCTGCGACCTCAACATGAAGCAGCCGAGCGATGAGCACTTGATGGCGCTGACTCACGCCGAAAAAAGGGCGCGCACTGCAGAGCGCATGGCCGACGACCTGTACGACCTGTGGCGCAGTGCGCGTGAGTTGCACGGTGTGTGCAATTGATGAGCAAGGTTCTGGTTTTAGTCACACTTGCCGCCTTGATGAGCGGCTGCCAAAGCTACGCCGACAAGGATGACCCTGTCGCCAGCATGCGCTGCTGGGCGTACAGAGATGTGGAGTCGATCTCTTCCGATCAGGTCACGTATATCCGCAAGCGCAGCGAGAATGGGGACACCCTGTGCACAACGCTGCTGGCGGGCATGTATGAAAACGGCCACGGTGTGTCGCAAGACATTGCTAAAGCCAAAACGTTGTATCAGTCGGTAGCCGGCGTCAACGCGCAGGCGTATTTCTACCTCGGCCAGATCGCCGAGAGCGGCCATGACGGGCCGCCGGATTATGTGAAAGCCAGGCAGCTATATCGGCGCGCCATCGACACCATCGGCAGCCCAAAAAGCACCAATGCTGAAACGGGGTTGGCCAAGCTGATGGAGGAAGGCAAGGGCGGCCCTCGGGACCTGGACGGCGCCATGGCGCTTTATCTGAGCGCGACAAACGCCAGTTTTGGTGACGCCTGGAAGGGTATCCAACGGCTGTGCACGCGGGGTGTGGCAATGACCGCTGCGCAGGAGCAACGTTACTACAGCGTGTGGTCCGAGACGGCCAGGGGCAGGCTCGAGCGCGCGTTGCTGATGGCTCAGTACACGGTGTCAAAAACCTATAATCCCGGCCCGCAGGGCACTCAGGTCAAAGTTCAAGTGGAGGCTGTAGAGGGCTCCGAGGAGCCCAGGCTATTGATAGTGAGCAGTTCGGGCAACGACGTGATTGATCAGGTGGTGCTCAAGCAGCTGAGCACTTACCGGTTCCCCGGTGAGCTGGCGTGCAGCGAGAAGCAAGCGCCTTGGAAGCGTGTCGGTGTCGTGCAAATCAAGGGCCGTCGATAGCGATTGTTAGTGCACCACATCCACCGCTGTATATTCATTCACATAATGCGTTTGGCTCGACGTTGACTCCAGCGTCAGGGCCACGCCCAAGTCCTCGATAAACACGCGAGCAGTCTTATAGTCTCCTTGGTCGCATGCCAGCTTGATGGCGTCGCCGGTCAACGAGGCAAACACGTGTCGCGCCGCAATACGCTCGCCGACCTTGCAGGTCAGGCTCGTTTCGATGGCCGTGTCGGTGGGCTTGCCAGGTACATTCAGCATGCGCAGGTGAACACTCAACGTCTGGCCTGGTGCCCAACTGGTCGGCACCTTCAAATCGGCTTGTTGGGTTTGCAGCACACGGCCATCGCCCACGCCGTTCATCTTTGATTTCAACTGGATCAGGTCGGCCTGGGTCAGGCAATCGACGTTGAAAATGTTGCCATAGGCCTCGTTCTTCACCAGCAAGGCACCCTCGGCCTTTAACCTGACCGACGTGGGCACGTCTTTGCTGCCATCGCCTTGTTTCGACAGGTAGCTGTAGTTCAGCGTTTTGAGCTTCGGTTGCAGCAGAGGCGAACTCATCTGCTGGAGGACGTTGGCGGGGTCTGCGGCATCGCCGATATTGGTTTGTGCAACGGTGCGCGGGTAGTCAATCGGCGCAATATCCGGCCGCAACTGCGCCAGCAGCCCGGCATTCACGCCGCCCTGCACCGAGCAGCTGACACGCGACTGCGTGCCTTGCTTGCCTTCCGGCTCCACGACCCCTGTGGGAGCTGGCTTGCCTGCGAAGGCATCAATACGGTCGACCTGCCGAACCGAACCACTTGCATCGCCGCAGTATCAGGCCAGGCGTGCCCGCCAATCGCCGCAATGTTGGAGGTTGCAGGCTTCTTCGCAATCAAAGCGCACGCAACGCTCGATTTTCACCGAGGCCACCTCGGCGTCGTGCAGCGCCGCAGCCGTCAGCTCGCGCATACGTTGATCCGCCCCGTTTGCCAGGGCCAGTTCCTTATTGGCCCGCGTATCGAATACCCAAATCACCCGCAGGCTTTGCGGGAACGCGGTGTAATCGACCGTGTGAGTCAGCCACTCGAAGCCCGGGGTTTCAGCTTTGGCGGTTTCGCAGGCGTCGGTCAACGTGGCCACGAGGCGGCGTTCAAGGCGGGCAATGTCGCGTTTGGTTAGGGGCATCAAAAGTCCTGAGATTCACAAAATGCGTAACATTATCCGGCCCATATTCACGAATTAGCCAGTTGTTCCCCATCGGTTCGAAGTCAAACGCCTTAGACCTGAATGCCACACCGCGCCTCAACCGCGTGCGCTCAGACAGCGCGTAATGGATGTCGCTGCAACCCATGCAACGCCGTTCAAGCAAACGCGGCGACCATAAACGCCTCCAAGCCTTTCTCCTCCAGAATCTCGATGGAGAAATGCCCAAAACGCTTGGGCAACCAAATGATGCGCGTGCCGGACGGCGACTGCAGATCCGCCAGGCTCAAGGGCCGGCCGTTTTCATCCTGCGGCTGCACGCCCTCGGCCATCAACTCGGCATAGGCCACCTCGATATCCGGTGTGGTGTAGCAATGCCGATAAATCATCCCCTCACCGTGCGCGTCCAACAGCTCGCGCAAGTTGCCCGCCACCGGCTGCACCAGCATAAAACGCTCCTGGCCCATCAGCACCACCGCATACCGCACATGAAAGCCGCCGCGATTCCAGACCTGGGTGTTGGAGATTTTGGCCTTGAGGATCTTGGCGTAATACGCGCAGGTTTCTTCAAGGTTCTCGACCAGTACGTCGACGTGGCTGAACTTCAGCTCCATTACAGGCCCTCTTGGCGAATGTGGTTTCAGGCGACAGTAGCTGATTTACAACTGTTAACGAATTCAAAGTCGCGTTCGATATAGGCTTTGAACAACCCGACCCCCTGTTCGCTGAGCCCACCACCATGAAACTGCCCGCCATCGCTGCCGCATTTTTTGCACTCGCCACCTTGCAATCACCCTGGGCACAGGCCGCAACGCCCATCACCCACGTCGCCATCTACCGTGGCCCGGCGGGCTGTGATGACTGTTCCGAGAACGTCAAAAACGCCTTGCTGCGGCTCAGCCCCAACTACCAGATCGACTTTGTAGGCGCGGACGAAGCCATCGACATCACCCCGCAAAACCTTGCACGCTATGACCTCTATGTTCAGCCGGGCGGTGGGCAGGATATCCCGGCTGCGCTCGACAGCTTCGGTGATGCACGCGTGGACGCCATTCGCGACTACGTGGCCAAGGGCGGGCGCTACCTGGGGTTATGCATGGGCGCTTATCTTGCCGATAACAGCAACTTCGGGTTGATACCCCAGGACCTTGACTCCGAAGCCGGGCGACCGGGATTTGAAGTACGCGGGATTGAAGACGCGGCGGTACGGGTGGTGTGGGATGGCAAGCCGGACAGTGTGTTCTATCAGGACGGGCCGTACTTTCCCAAGGTTAAGGGGCGCGCGCCGTATACGGTGATTGCGACTTATCGCAATGGTGACGTGGCGGCGGCGCGGTATCGGTATGAGAAGGGCGTGGTGGTGTTGAGTGGGCCGCATCCGGAGGCGGGGAAGGACTGGTTTGAGAATGCGGGGATTGCGCTGAGTGAGATGCCGCGGGGGGAGTTGTTTGGGGTGTTGGTGGGGCGGGTTGACGAGTAGTGAGTGTGACGCGCTCGGTCAGAACATATGAGGAACACATGTTCTGACCCCTGGTTTTACCTGTACCTGAGTTGGTGGGGTTATATTAGCCGACTAAACCAAGTTAGATTCTTTTTATAGATTGGTAGTATGTCATTGTAGATGTTTTTGTATGTTATTTCTATTTCTAAAGTGCATAAGGCTTTTCGTGTATGATTTGCGAAATCTAATTCTTTCTGGTTTTCAGGGTCGTATTTAAAATCTAAGAGTATGATGTCGCCTGCCGGTTTAATGCTGCGTCCATCTATTTCGTGCACAAAAAAGCTCCATTGTCCGTTTGGTGGCATTAATTCTATTAATGTTTTTCCCACGACTACGTCATTTCTTTTTACAGTGAGTGTTTGTATGATTAATGGGCCTGTGCCATTGTTTGATATTTGTATGCGTACCTGTCCATTCATATCTCTTAACTGTATTTCTGGGAAGGGGCTAAATGAGAGTTTGTTATGTTGACGCTGCATCCATGCTGTCCAGCCTGAAATAATTACAGCAATGAGTGCGATAAAAGTTGCTCCGATCGTTAGGCAGGTTGCTAAATCTATAGTCATGATTGATTTTCTTCGTGAGATTAAAATTTTATAGTGTGTGGGGTTGTTTTTTTTCGTGGAAATGGGCGGCAGACCACCATTGTTTAAATGCGTTCTGCCCCTGAGGGATCCCCACAAATTTACCTTAAGCTCTGCGCTTGATGGCTTACCTCATCACGCAGAGCCCGTTCCAATATTTCCAAGTGTCCTCGG
>NZ_CVTT01000028.1:0-1010 GCF_900006605.1 Pseudomonas sp. 58 R 3
ATCCCCGATTTTTCTTACGAAAAATCAAGAAGTTGGAATTATTGAAGAAGCCTGCATGAGTCGGCAACTTGGTTTGCACCACACAAAAACAAGATCCCCGACCCATGCAAGCCATCCGATTTTTACACAGAGCGCTCGCTCAAGCACTGCCTTCAATCCATTCTCGTCGCCTGACAACACTGATGAGTTGTGTCAGTTCGTTACTGCAAGGCCGCCGCCTGACGCTGACAGCACTCGGACGTTTTATGCCAGGTCAGGCGTACCCCAAACATGCAATCAAGCGGGTCGATCGGTTGCTGGGCAATCAACACCTCAGAGCAGAGCGCCCGCTGTTCTACTGGGTGATCCTGCGGGCATTGCTGGGGTCGGTGAAGCACCCATTAATCTTGGTTGACTGGTCACGAATTGATGCTCCCGGTAATGCTTTTTTGTTGAGAGCCGCGATACCGCTGGCGGGGCGCTCATTTCCAATTTATGAAAGTGTTCATGAGCGCGAGGGTTGCCCCAAATATCAAAACCGCCTGCTCAAAACACTGGCTGAACTACTGCCCGATGGATGTGTTCCAGTGATGGTTACTGATGCAGGTTTCCGGCGACCATGGATGAAAGCAGTGGCTGCGCAGGGCTGGTACTACGTGGCTCGCATACGAAATCGTGAGCTATATCGTGGTGACGAAAATGAGTGGCTGCCCGTGAAAAACTTGTATGCGTTGGCCACCTCGTCACCCAAGTCGATTGGCCGGGTCGAGATGACACGTAGCGCTCCGCACTTGATCGATTTGTACTGCGTGCGACATTCAGCCAAGGGCCGCAAGCATCAACGAGTTACCGGCTCAATCGCCAAAAGTAAGCTCAGCCGACAGTCAGCCAGGCGTGAACGGGAGCCATGGTTGCTTGCCAGCAATCTTAAGCAAGGCGAATGGAATCCAGCAAAGATCGTAGCGATTTATAAGCGCCGCATGCAGATCGAAGAAGGCTTTCGAGACGTAAAAAGTGAGCACCTGGGATTG
>NZ_CVTT01000001.1:0-233 GCF_900006605.1 Pseudomonas sp. 58 R 3
CCCGACCCACCCCGCAATTGCGCCAAAGACCGCGCCGCCTTCAACCGCGCCCTCGACCATTACCTGCCCACCCCAGGCGTTCACAGCGTGATCGAAGACCTGAGCTTTGAAGACGCCTTGCTCTACACCGCCAGCCTGCTCGACAGCGCTTCGGCCACCACGCTCAATTGCAGTGAAATGCTCGCCAGCCCCGAACGCGCGAAGATTCTGGCGGTGTGGCATTTGCTGGAGCT